>JAHRVZ010000383.1 GCA_019090405.1 Paracoccaceae bacterium | reverse complement strand
TTTATCGGGCGTGTGCATGACGATGGTTTGGGGCGGTTTTACGCCAGCGCAATGAACGATGTGGGCATTGATTTCGTCAACGCTCCGGTTGCGAATGGTGAATTGCCATCGTCACGGTCAATGATCTTTGTCTCGCCAGATGGCGAACGGTCGATGAACACTTATCTTGGTATTTCATCGGAACTTAGCGGTCAGGATGTCCCCGAAGATGTGGCCGGCAACGCCAAGATCATGTTCCTTGAGGGCTATCTGTTTGACAAAGACAAGGGCAAAGCCGCGTTTCTTGAGGCTGCTCGTGATTGTCAGGCCAATGGCGGTAAGACCGGCATCACTATTTCCGATCCGTTTTGCGTTGACCGCCACCGGGCGGATTTTCTGTCGCTGATCGAAAATGATCTGGATTTTGTGCTTGGCAATGCGCTTGAGATCAAATCGTTGTTTGAAACTGATGACCTGGAACACGCATTGCAGCAGACAGCCGCGTTGTGCCCGTTGGTCATCTGCACCAAATCCGGTGAAGGTGTCACCATTGTGGCTGGCGACGAACGCCATGACATTCCGGTTAATGCCGTGGTTCCCGTGGATGCGTCAGGTGCCGGCGATCAGTTCGCTGCCGGTTTCCTATATGGGTTATCGACCAGTCGCGATCTGGAAACCTGTGGGCGTATGGGATGCATCGCAGCAGGCGAAGTGATTGGTCATTTGGGTCCACGCCCTGAAACCGATGTGAAAACATTGTTCAGCGCTGCCGGGTTGCTGTGATCTGATGCTGGCATCGGGGTTTTACGATGTGGCACCGGGTAAAGTGGCCACGGTTGTCACCCATCTTGAAATGACCAAGCAGGCCAACCCGCGCCCGGTTCCGGAACCTGAAGGCGTGAAGCTGGAACAGGTAGACCCGACTGTAGATTGGTATCGTGACCTTTATCGCCGGGTCGGCGGGCAAGACTGGCTATGGTTTGCGCGCATCGGGATGAGTGATGAAGAACTGTCGGAAATCCTGCGCGACTCTGGTGTCGAAGTTTATGCGATGATCAAAGATGGAGTGGCTGAGGGCTATCTAGAGCTTGATTACCGCATAGATAGCGAATGCGAGCTGGCGTATTTCGGCGTGACGCCTGTGTTGCTGGGCTCTGGCGCGGGGCGCTATCTGATGAACGCGGCTATCCGGCTGGCCTGGCAAAAGCCGATTAAGCGGTTTCATGTACACACCTGCACGCTGGACCATCCCGATGCTCTTGGGTTTTATCGGCGCAGCGGGTTCACGCCCTATCGCCAGCAAATCGAGATTGCAGATGATCCGCGATTGGCCGGGCAGCTAGCGATGGATGCTGGCCGACGGATTCCAATTATTCGCTAGGTCGCACGGAAAATTTCAAATTTTCCGATCCGTTTTCTTTTAAAGAAAACGGTCACCGCATATCAGCCGTACGTCGGATGAAACATGCCACCCGGCGACAAGGTGAATATTTCAACACCTGTGGCCGTCACGCCAACCGAATGTTCAAACTGCGCCGACAGCGATTTATCGCGCGTCACCGCCGTCCAGTCATCGGACAGGGTTTTGGTTTCGGGGCGCCCAAGATTTAACATCGGCTCAATGGTGAAAAACATACCTTCCTCAAGCACAGCGCCCGTTCCGGGGCGACCGTAATGCAGCACATTGGGTGGCGCGTGAAACACACGACCCAGCCCATGACCGCAGAAATCACGTACGACACTCATCCGGTTGCTTTCGGCATAAACCTGTATAGCGTGACCAATATCGCCAAAGGTATTGCCGGGCTTAACCGCTTCGATCCCCTTCATCAGGGCATCATGCGTGACCTCGATCAGACGTTCGGCTTTGCGGGGTAGTTTCCCGGCCACATACATCCGGCTGGTATCACCGAACCATCCATCGACAATTACCGTGACGTCGATATTCAGGATGTCTCCGTCCTTGAGTACCTTGCCACCGGGAATGCCGTGACACACCACATGATTAACTGAAATACAGCTGGCGTGCTTATAGCCCTTATAGCCAATCGTCGCTGATACTGCGCCCGCCTCATCCACCATGTCGGTGATGGCTTTGTCGATTGCTTCGGTAGTTTGACCGACAAATACATGGCCTGCAATGTCATCCAGTATGCGCGCAGCCAAAGCCCCCGCAGCATACATGCCCGCGAATTCAGAAGTGTCATAAATGCGAATGCCGTCTTTGGTCATACGGCCACGAGGTTCGTTGTTCACCTGAGCACTCCATCTTTGCAGGTTTCGGCTCTATTTAGTCAGCTTGTAGCGATTGTACCAGTGGCGTTCAGGAAATGACGTTGATCGCCGTGCCAATGTCGACACTTTCAGGCGAAATTATCGTATCAAAACACAACACTTCAACCCCGGCTGCCTTTGCCGTCTTAAATGCCGCGCCATAAGTCGGGTCAATGTCACGCGCCAGATCGAAACGATCACAATCAGTGCGCTGGATCAGATATAGCATCACGGCGCGATGCCCTTCGCTGACCATGGTGGTAAGTTCATTCAAATGCTTGGTGCCGCGTTTGGTCACACTGTCGGGGAATTCGGCCAATCCGGGTTGGCGGCTAAGCGTCACGCTTTTGACTTCAACATATGCGTCCGGCAGACCCGGCTGGCTAAGCAGGAAATCAATTCGGCTGTTGCTGCCGTATTTTACTTCGGGCCGGACCAGTGCATAGTCTGCAAGCGGTTTGATCTGTCGCGCCATCAGCGCGACACGCAACGCCCGGTTGGGAACGGATGTATCAACGCCGGTGAAATGGCCGTTCTCATGATCGACCAGACGCCAGCCAAACCGCAGTTTTTTCTTGGGATCGTCATTAGGCTCCAGCCAGATTTTCATCCCCGGCTCTGCCAGCCCCATCATTGATCCCGGATTGGCGCAATGGGCGGTCACTTCGCGGCCATCGGCAAGCGTACAGTCGGCCAGAAAGCGTTTATAGCGGCGGATCAGCCGCGCCGGGACAAGATCAGTTTGAAAGCGCATGCCACTGGGCCTATACCTGCGTTGAATACCATTCAAGAGAGAGTCTCTATATGTCCAACCCAACTGCTGCCATGCTTGTGATCGGCGACGAAATTCTGTCGGGGCGGACGCGCGATTCAAATATGTTTCATCTGGCAGGCGAGCTGACGAAACTGGGTATAGATCTGGTCGAAGTCCGCGTCGTCAGCGATGACCCGGATGCGATTGCAGCAGCTATCCGCGCTTTGTCTGATGGCTATGACAATGTGTTCACCAGCGGCGGTATCGGGCCAACTCATGACGACATCACAGCAGACAGCGTCGCGGCGGCGTTTGGCGTGCCGATTGATGTGCGTGACGATGCGCGAGCGTTGCTGGTGGCGCATTATGAGCGCACCGGTTCAAAGTTGAACAACGCCCGCCTGCGCATGGCGCGTATCCCGGACACGGCAACTCTGATCGACAATCCAGTCTCTGTGGCGCCGGGTTTCAGCATTGGCAATGTGCACGTAATGGCCGGGGTACCTGCAGTGTTTGAAACGATGGTGGCAAGCGTATTGCCAACCTTGACGGGCGGTGTCCCGTTAACATCGAAAACCCAGCGAATTGATCGCGGCGAAGGAGACATTGCCGGTCCATTGGCCAAATTGGCTACCGATTTTAGTGACCTTTCGATTGGATCTTACCCGTTCCGGCAAAACGGAATTTATGGTGCCAATATTGTAATACGCGGGACTGACAGCGCTCGGGTGGATGCCGCGATGTCACGACTAATGAAAGAGTTCGACCTATGAAACTTGCTTCGGAAAAATTATATGATGTGATGGACTGTTCCTGGCCCGCGGCGGCCGAAACACATATAGACGCGTGGACAATCCGCGATGGTCAGGGCGGCGGGCAAAGGGTGTCGGCGGCGACAGCGCGGCAGCCGGGCGGCGACATTGATCAGGCTGAAAATGCGATGCGCGATCTGGGCCAACAACCGCTATTCATGATCCGCAAAGGTGATGATGACCTTGACCGGAAACTGGCGGCACGTGGCTATGTTATCAAAGACCCGGTTCAGGCATGGGCCTGCCCTGCGTCCATGCTTACCGACATTCCAATGCCCCGGGTGAGCGTCCTTTGCATTTGGGAGCCGCTGACGAGGATGAAGGAAATCTGGGCGCAGGCGGGTATCGGCCCCAGTCGTTTGGCAGTGATGGATCGTGCGGCTATGCCAAAAACCAGCCTTCTGGGACGGATCAACGATAAACCAGGGGGTGCCGCCTTTGTCGCCATTCATCGCGGTGTAGCAATGGTTCATGCAATCGAGGTTCTGCCCGATCAGCAACGACAGGGCATGGGCGCCTGGCTGTTGCGTGGGGCTGCGTTTTGGGCTGTTGAACAGGGTGCGGATACCCTTAGCCTGATATGCCTTGAATCCAACAAAGCCGCCAATAGTCTCTATACTTCCCTCGGGATGCAGGTTGTGGGACAATATCATTATCGTATCTTGCCAACAGAAACGGACAGCAAATGAGCAACAAAAACCAACCCATCGCCCTTGATCTGCCAATGGTCGATCCATTGCCCGACGAGACGCAGAAATATTTCGATATTTGCACCGAAAAATTGGGCATGATCCCGAATGTTCTTAAGGCAAATGCCTTTGACATCGACAAGTTGAATGCCTTTACCGCGATGTATAACGACCTGATGCTGGCACCAAGCGGCCTGAGCAAACTTGAGAGGGAAATGATCGCGGTGGTCGTGTCGTCTATCAACAGCTGTTATTATTGTCTTGTCGCCCATGGTGCCGCAGTGCGCGCCCTGTCAGGAAATCCTATGCTGGGTGAGCAACTGGTGATGAATTACCGCGTGGCCGACCTGGACGCGCGTCAGCGTGCAATGCTGGATTTTGCCGCAAAAATGACCGCTGCCAGCGCCACGATTGTGGAAGCTGACCGTCAGGGCCTGCGCGATGTTGGTTTCAGCGACCGCGACATCTGGGATATTGCCAACGTGGCCGCATTTTACAATATGACCAACCGGGTCGCGAGCGCGACAGATATGCGCCCAAATGATGAGTACCATTCGCAGAACCGATGATCCGCGCTGCCATCTTTTTACTCGGCCTTATGCTGACGCCATTGATGGCGTTGGCCGTTGACCTAAGCCTGCCGGGTGGAGCGCATCAGTTGTCAGTCAGGTCCAGCGCGATGGACAGCTATAACCTTCCTTCCGGGCCATTTGCTGACGGCAAAGTACCCTTTCAGCCGTATGAGGGATCTTTGAATCGCCAAACCTGGAGATTGGATGGAACGGCTTTGACGACGCTTCAACTGATGTCCCCATTGCGCGATCAACTAGAAGCTGCCGGGTTCACCATATTGTTTGAGTGCTGGGACAAAACCTGCGGAGGCTTTGATTTCCGCTTTGACATAGAGATCGTATCGGCCCCGGACATGTTTGTGGACGTGCGCAACTATCGTTTCTTGTCCGCGGTCAAAGGCAACGCCGAGGCGGTTAGTCTGCTGGCCAGCGTGAACCGAAATGCCGCCTATTTGCAGATCATTCAGGTTGGCCCGATGGACAGTGATGCCATCAAGATCACTCCGGACCAGCCTAATATACCAGCAAAGCAGGTAGAAACTGAGGTCCAGGCTGTCGCCGCTCTGATCGAGTTGCTGAAACAAAACGGGCATGTAGTGCTGGGTGATCTGGTGTTTAACACAGGTGCCGCCCAACTTGACAAGGGTCCGTTTGCGTCGCTGGCCCTATTGGCCGGCTATCTTGCAGACAATCCGGAACAACGCATTGCGGTTGTTGGACATACTGACAGCGTTGGCAGTCTGGACACAAATATTGCGCTGTCCAAACACCGCGCAGCAGCGGTGCGCGATCGGCTTGTTGAAATGTACAAGATTGATCCAAAGCGGATTCAGGCGGAGGGCATGGGCTATCTGGCCCCTATTGCATCGAACCTTACAACCGACGGTCGGGACGCCAACCGTCGGGTCGAAGTGGTACTGCTGTCGCAATAGTTTTCTGTGGCAAAGTGGACGTTTGCTGTATGCAGACGAATGGCCGAATCGAGGTTCTGCGGATTTTGTAAATGCCCGGTTTTCCCCCACCGGTCTCTGCTTCGTCGAACTGGCGCGCCTATTAGATTCCTTCGAAAACACGAAAACACATTGAAAGCCTTTGTTGCCAAAGGTCGCTGGTAGTGTGCCAGTTTTCCCACCATGCGGCGGGCAGCACCCTAGGTCACAGTGCCCCCGGTGCTGCCCAACAGGCTTACTTCGATTTTCCAACCGACGGGAAAACCCATTTTCCGTCGATGATCGCCTGTTCAGGGCGATACATGCGAACGGTATAGTTCCACCCGACCGTCAGGGGCACACAATTGATCCGGGTAGTGTCCTCGCAACCGCCCAGGTTCACGGTCATCGAACCGTCGGCATTTGCTGTGCCAGACGTGCTGTTGATGTTGTAAGAGTTCTCGGCGTTCTTCTGGAAATAGCCGTCCTTGTTATAGACACTGACCGACCAGAAGGCCTTGACCGGAACATCCTTTGGAACCTCGATGCTGTAGCTGCCGACCGGCAGGTTGGGTTCGACGGGTACGTAATATGCATCCTCGGTCGGCAACCCGCCCCAGCCAAAAGCCGCGCCCATCATGTGGCGAATCGCGTCTACTTTGTCCTTGGGTCCAAAGGTTGCTTTGGAATCCGGCATGAACTTGGACAGACCAATGATGAGGGCAAGGACCTCTTTATAGGTCTTTTCGTCATAGACCGGGTGCGTGTATGGCTCTGCGGAAACAGCATCGATGACAATCTTGTCTTGCAAGTCATTGGCTTGCTTGATGTCGGCAGGATCGCTGGAATCGACTAGGGTCCTTACTGCTACCAGAACGTAAGGGGTGTCGAACTTTTTCACGGTCAGATCGTGGGTTCCGGCCTCGTAATATACCTTGTTGATGTATTCGTCCTGATTGACGATCATCGCCGACATGTAGCGACCGTCGGCATCCGGCAATGTAAGTTTTGCGCCCTTGCTGATATCGACAATGGCAAAGCTGTAAAGCGTGTCGCGGTTCATCCGGATGACCGATTGCTTGTCCAGCGGTGTTGGCTCGCGGAAATTCGCGATCTTGTTGATTCCGCCGGTCATCTTGAGCATCCGGTCAAACTGACCTGAGGTATCGGCGCGCACAAAATTGTCGGTGTTCACCTTGACCGTGTCGCCGGACACGTGGGCACCGATCCGGTCAACGGACGGGGTTCCGGCCCAGGAAGTTGCGGCAATCAGGGCAATTCCGGATGCAAGGAATGCGCCTGCAAAATTGGTGTGAAACATGAAAACTCTCCAATACAGTTAGGTGTTTGACGACACCGTTGATTTACAAATCATCCATAGTCGATTCTTGTAGCTTGGCTGGTGCGGCGATTAAGTCAAGGGCGAAGGAAAATTGCCATTATTTCAAACAGGGTTGAATATCCTGAAATCGGTGCTGCCCCGCAGTATCAGTTCGTGCCAAGAACGATGCAAAGTGCCGAAATTCCCCTCTTTGTCCAAGATCATTTGTCCCTATTGCAGTCATTCGTGCCTTTGGCAGCGAATGACCGGAATCCGCCCCCAACTGCCAGAATGTATTTGTTGCAGCATCAATAACTTTTGCCCAAGCCAGACCTTCGCTGCTATGACCACCAAATTCGGCTAAGGGCGGTTCGTTTGACTTTGCAAATGACGCCTTGCTGCGGAGTGCAGGCCTTCAACCCTTTGGGAAGTATCAGGTCACTTCCTAAACAGCCCAAAACAAAAAAAACCCCCGAACCATTGGCTCGGGGGCAGTTGGGTTGCCAAGGGGAAGCAACGTGAATCATTACCACTCAGACGGGCCTTTATCGGCAAAGGAATGGGCCAGAAAGTCGATGAATGCGCGGACTTTGGGCTGGGTAAAGCGACCCGGAGGATAGACCGCGTAGATGCCCTGAGTCTCGACCGGAAGGGTTGGCATTGCGTCCTCGACCAGCCCCTCTTTCATCGCATCAGAAAACAGATAGCTGGGCAGATAGGCGATGCCAAGGCCAGCAACCGCAGCGTTCAGCAAGGATTGGCCGTCATTGACACTTAGCCAGCCGGTCGTGCGCACCTGACGCTTTTCACCGGACGGGGATGTAATTTTCCACATGTTGCCGCTGGACTGGTTCGAATAGTGCAGCAGTTTGTGATCGTTCAAATCATCAATCTTGCCAGGACGACCATGTTTCTCGAAATAGGCAGGGCTTGCGATCATTCGTTTTGTGGTCTCTGTCAGCTTACGGGCCTTCAAGGTGCTGTCTTCGAGTTCACCAATGCGGACAGCCATGTCAAAGCCTTCGGAAATCAGTTCAACAAAGCGGTTGTTCAAAACCATGTTCACCGTGATATCCGGGAAATCTGCCAAAAACTCACTAAGGACTGGCGACAGGTGATTGACGCCGAAATCGGTGGCCACACTAATGCGCAACAAACCTGAAGGTGCGGATTGCATCGACGTGACCAGCGCATCTGCTTCTCCGGCATCATTCAGAACGCGGCGCGCGCGGTCGTAATAGGCCAGACCAATCTCGGTCGGGCTAACACGGCGAGTTGTTCGGTTCAACAAACGCGCACCAAGGCGCGCTTCGAGGCTGGACACGTGTTTGGAAACGGCAGATTTGGAAATACCCATCTTACGGGCAGCATCTGTAAAGCCGCCCTGGTCTACCACATTGGCAAAGGCTTCCATTTCGGTCAGTCGGTCCATACTTGCTCGTCCTCGGAATAATGTCTTAGTTCAAGAACAACTATCGCCGCCAATCTGGGCGAGATCGGGGCGAGGATGGGATAATATCTAGGTTTAATAGTGGATCGTTCACACTGTAGAAACAAATAATGCAGTCCAAAAAGCTCTGCGAGACCAAGGATTGTCCACGATCTTTTGGCAGTTTATCAAATAAAAACCATAACTTACAATGCGGCAGCCAACCTTACCCCTGATCAATGGCGCGCTTGGCGTCCAGTTTTGCGGCCACATACGCCCCGCCAGTCAAATCCGGAGACTCTGCCATTGTTGTCTTTGGTTGATCGCCTCCAGACGTACCTCTTGACTTGCTCCCCAAGTTTCCTCCACCAGATGAAGAGTCCTCGGGGTTAAATTGATGGCCTTACGCGGCCAGTTTGTCCATGCTCGTTTTC
>JAHRVZ010000382.1 GCA_019090405.1 Paracoccaceae bacterium | reverse complement strand
GGATTAAAATGACCGAAACTCTTATCAAAAACGCCGATACCATCCTCACGATGGACGATAGCCGTCGTGAATTGGGCGATGCAGATATTCTGATCCGTGATGGAACGATTGCCGATATCGGCGTGGGTTTGACCACCACGGGCGATACGGTTCTGGCCCGCGATTGCGTTGTCACGCCCGGGCTGGTCAACACGCATCACCATTTGTACCAAACCCTGACCCGCGCCGTACCCGGCGGGCAGGATGCGCTGTTGTTTGGCTGGCTGCAAACGCTTTACCCGATCTGGTCGCGGTTCGGACCTGAGGAAATGTATGTTTCGACCCTGACCGGTCTGGCAGAACTGGCGCTGTCCGGCTGTACGCTAAGTTCGGACCATTTGTACCTGTACCCCAATGGGGCGCGGCTGGATGATACCATCGCAGCCGCCGCCGAAATCGGGCTGCGGTTTCACCCGACACGCGGCGCGATGAGCATCGGTGAAAGCGACGGTGGCCTGCCGCCGGACCTGCTGGTCGAGACCGAATCCGACATTCTGGCCGATTCAATCCGGGTCATCGACGCGTTTCATGATGCTTCCGTTGGATCAATGTGCCGTGTCGGGCTTGCGCCCTGTTCACCGTTCTCAGTCAGCCGCGATCTGATGCGCGAAACCGCGCTGCTGGCCCGCGACAAAGGCGTGATGCTGCACACCCATCTGGCGGAAAACGACGAAGACATCGCCTATTCACAGGCGAAATTTGGCTGCCGCCCCGGGCAATATGCCGAAGATTTAGGCTGGACCGGACCGGATGTCTGGCATGCCCATTGCGTCAAACTGGACGCGAATGAAATCAACCTGTTTGCCAAAACTCAAACAGGCATCGCCCATTGCCCCTGTTCCAACTGTCGCCTTGGAAGCGGAATTGCCCCGGTGCGCGCATTGCGGGATGCCTCTGTTCCGGTGGGGCTGGGTGTGGATGGATCGGCCAGCAATGACGCCGGCAACCTGATCGCCGAGGCGCGCCAGTCCATGCTATTGCAACGCGTGGCCAATGGCGCCGACGCGATGAGCGCCCGCGAAGCCCTGGAAATCGCCACACGCGGCGGTGCTGACGTATTGGGGCGTCCTGATTGCGGGCGGCTGGAAATAGGTAAACGCGCTGACATTGCTATTTGGGACACATCCGGCATCGAAAGCGCCGGCAGCTGGGACAAGGCGGCACTGCTGTTGGCGGGGCCGACTCGGGTTAAACATCTGTTTGTCGAAGGCCGCCAGATTGTAGCGGATGCACAAATCACCACTTTGGATTTGCCAACAACCATTGAACGCCAAAACACACTGGCGCGCACTTTGGCAGGTTAACCCCTTTCGATTTCTTTTCGTCAAAAATACTCCCGCCGGAGGCAGCGCGCTGCAAGCGTGCTTTAAAACAACCGCCGTTTCCCGTTGATCCAGACCTCAGCAATGGCGCGGTCATCGCCCATCATTATGGTGGGAAATACGGCTTCCCAGATGCCATTGGCGCGTGCGCTGCGCTGGGCAATTGCCGGGGTTGAACCCAGATCAAGCACCACCAGATCGGCCTCCATCCCTATGGCAATATTGCCGATCACATCATCCATGTGCAGTGCTGTGGCTGATCCGACTGTCGCCAGCCACAGCAATTGCGCCGGATGCAACGGCGTGCCGCGCAACTGGCCGATTTCATAGGCTGCCGCCATCGTACGCAGCATCGAAAACGACGATCCTCCACCGGTGTCCGTCGCAAGGCCAATGCGGTGACCTTCAGCCATCAAGCCAGCCATATCAAACAGACCCGACCCAATGAACGTATTGGACGTTGGGCAATGCACCACTGCCGCGCCCACCTCGCGCAGCCGGTCGCGTTCGCGTGGCTCAAGGTGGATCGCATGACCATATAATCCGCGCCCACCCAGCAAACCGTGTTGTTCGTAGCTATCCAGATAATCACGCGCATCCGGGTACAGCGTTTTGACCCATTCGATTTCGTCCAGCTGTTCGCTAAGATGGGTCTGCATCAGGCACTCCGGGTTTTCGGCCCATAACGCGCCCAATGCCTCTAGCTGCTCGGGGGTTGAGGTCGGTGAAAACCGCGGCGTGATCGCATAGCTGATCCGCTCCACTCCATGCCATCGGTTCAGCAAGGCCCGGCTTTCATCATATGCGGTTTGCGCAGTGTCGCGCAGCCCATCCGGGGCGTTGCGATCCATGCAGGTCTTGCCTGCCACAACCCTCTGGCCACGGGCTTTTGCCGTGGCAAAGAATGCGTCAACGCTTTCGGGGTGAATGGTGCAGAAACTGCACATGGTCGTGGTGCCATTGGCCGCTGTCAGATCAAGATATCGTGTTGCAATTTCAATGGCATAGGCAGGATCACCGAATAACATTTCTTCCGGAAAGGTATAGCTGTTCAGCCAATCAATCAGCCGCTTTCCCCAGCTTGCAATCATCGCGGTTTGTGGGAAATGCACATGGGCGTCAACAAAACCGGCCATGATGACCCGATCACCATGATCGACCAGTTTCGCGTCTTCGTGGCGGGTTTTCAGCGTGGCAAAATCCCCGACATCGACGATTTTCCCATCCTGAACTACAACCGCGTCATACAGCCGAACGGCGCTGGCCGGATCGCTTTCAAACGGCGAACTGACAAAGGATAATACCTGCCCTTTCAGGATCGTTTGGTTGCTCATGGGTGATTTTCCTTCCTATCGGAACCTGCTGGGCAGACTAAAGCGCAGAATTCCTCAGGTAAATTGTGTGATTGTCATTGTTTTTCGTTAGCAGCTTCTTCTATTTTGCATCCAATCGCAAAGGGGCCCGGCATGACCACAAATTCTGACCAAAAACAGGCAGAGCAATCCGGGGACGACGATGCCTATCTGCTGGACCGAAGTACCGTTGCCGCAATCCTTGCTGCCGTAGACAAAGCAAACCGCGATCAGCTGGTCACTCTGATGGAGCCGCTGCACGCGGCTGACATCGCTGACCTGCTTGAACAGATCAGCGTCGTGGACCGGACCCGGCTGATCGACCTTTATGGCCCCGAGTTTGACGGAGAAATCCTGACCGAACTCGAAGAGGGCGTGCGCGAAGACATTATCGACACATTGCATCCACAAGTTCTGGCCGACGCGGTACGCAACCTGGAAAGCGACGATGTCGTCGATCTGGTCGAGGATCTGGACGAACCCCGCCAAGAGGCCATTCTGGACGCTCTGGAAGACGCCGACCGGGTGGCTGTTGAACAGGCGCTGAGCTATCCTGAAAACGCCGCCGGACGCCTGATGCAGCGCGAGGTCGTTATGGCCCCGGAACACTGGAGCGTTGGTCAGGCTATCGACATGCTGCGCAGTTCTGAAAAATTGCCTGAACAGTTTTATCACATCGTGCTGGTCGATCCGCGCCTGCATCCGGTGGCCAATGTCACCCTTGGCAAACTGATGGGTGCGCGGCGTGACGTGCCTTTGCTTGATCTGGCCGAACTGGTCTTTCAGGTCATTCCGGCCGATCAGGACGAAGGCGATGTCGCCTATGCGTTCAATCAGTATCACCTGATTTCCGCACCTGTCGTGGATGGTGACGGCCGCCTTGTCGGGGTCATTACCATTGATGATGCAATGGTGGTTCTGGATGAAGAACACGAAGAGGACATTTTGCGCCTTGCGGGTGTTGGCGAAAGTTCGGTTTCGGATAATGTCATCGAGACCAGCAAAAACCGCCTGCCATGGCTGTGCGTCAATCTGGTTTCGGCAATTATGGCGTCACTGGTGATTGTCAATTTCGAAGCCACCATTTCCAATTTGGTCTCGCTTGCCATTCTGATGCCAATTATCGCCTCGATGGGGGGCAACGCGGGTACGCAGTCACTAACTGTGACCGTGCGGGCGCTGGCGACCAAAAACCTGACCAATGCCAACGTCTTGCGTGTGATCCGGCGTGAATTGTCAGTGGGGCTGATAAATGGGGCGGTGTTCGCAACAATTATGGGAATAATCGGAATTTTGTGGTTCGGCTTGCCGTGGTTAGGCGCGGTGGTCGGGGCGGCTTTGGTCATCAATATGTTGACAGCTGCATTTGTCGGCACCGCCATTCCTGTGCTGCTGGACAAAATTGGCGTTGATCCGGCGTTGGCATCCGGGACGTTTGTGACCACGCTTACCGATGTCGTCGGGTTCTTTTCGTTCCTTGGTCTGGCAACACTGGTGTTCATGTGAGCGATCTGACCGTCCTGACCGTCCTCAAAGCTGCCGCCCGCACCGCCGCCCTTGCGCGCCGTAAACTGGCCTATGAGGGCGCACAGGCCGGCCGCGCGGGTCTGTTGTCTGAGGTTCTGGCAGGCTATCGAGGCGTTGCCTTGTCAGGTTATATGCCAATCCGAACCGAGATCGACCCATTGTCGGCCATGGCCGAAGCGGCAGCGCATGGCGTCGTGTCTGTACCTGTCATTGAGGCCGCGGGTTTGCCTTTGCGGTTTTCCCGCTGGGAGCCGGATTGCGAGATGAAACAAGGCCCGTTTGGCGCGATGATCCCGACGGCGGATGATTTCGTTGAGCCGGAAATCCTGATTGTGCCACTGGTGGCCTTTGATGCGCAGGGTGGCAGGCTGGGCTATGGTGGCGGGTATTATGACCGCACGCTGGAACAGTTGCGCAATCACCGTGCAACATTGGCGATTGGTTTCGCGTTTGATGCGCAAGAGGACAGCGAATTGCCGCTGGAACCCACGGACCAGCCGCTGGATATGATTGTTACAGAAAAACGTGTGCTGACATTTTCGAATTGAATCTGTTGCCTGTGCAGCTTCGCAGCCCTTGTTCTTCCCATCAGCGCAGCCTACCAACAGGTTTATGAAACTTCTTTTTCTTGGCGATGTGATGGGGCGTGCAGGGCGCGCGGCAATCACCGAACACCTGCCCCGGTTACGCCGCGAATGGCGGCTCGATTTTGTTGTGGTCAACGGCGAAAACGCCACCAGTGGCATGGGACTGAATTCGGGCCATGCCAAAGCGCTGCTGGATGCGGGCGCAGACTGTCTGACCCTTGGCGATCATGCGTTTGATCAAAAAGACATGCTGCAATTCATCGAAAGCGAGCCGCGCATTATCCGGCCCCTGAACTTTGCCAAAGGTGCTCCGGGCAAGGGGTATCGGTTGTTCAATGCTTCACAAGGGCGCAAAGTTCTGGTGACCCAAGTTCTGGGGAATGTGTTCATGAAACGCGCCTTTGACGATCCGTTTTCAGCCATTGAACCAGTCTTGAAATCCCACCCGCGTGGCGGGCTGGCGCAGGCGGTTATCGTTGATATGCATTGCGAAGCCACCTCTGAAAAAATGGCCATGGGGCATTATTGCGATGGACGGGCCAGTCTGGTGGTTGGCACCCATACCCATGTGCCGACAGCGGATGCGACGATTTTGTCCAAAGGCACCGGATATTTAAGCGACGCAGGCATGTGTGGCGACTATAATTCGGTCATCGGCATGGAAAAGGCCGAACCCATGCGCCGCTTTGTCACCGGAATGAACAAATCGCGATTTACCCCGGCGCTGGGCGAGGCAACGTTATCTGGCGTCTATGTCGAAACCGATGATCGCAGTGGTGCGGCAACTAAGGTGCGAATGATCCGTGTTGGCGGACGTTTACAAGCCGCAACTCCATGAACAGAAATATGCGGATCGTCTGTTTGGTTGACTGACAGGTCAGGCGGGCGCGAATTTTTGCGGTCCATGTCAGCTATTTGGTTACCAGTTCCGGTATACTTTGGGCCATGCTGCTGTTGTCAGAACAATTTGTTGCGATATTGCAGGCTGCAAGGGCACTGCTGCTTGCTGGTGTGTTTTTGGTGCAACCGCGCAAATATGATACACTTGCACCAGACGATTCAATCGGTAAAACCCTATCATAACAGAACTAAACTCCCGTCTCCCGGGTTTGGAAAAGAATTTATATGGACATTATTCAGCTTTCCGAGACCGGTAGCGCCATCACTTCAATGGTCATTGTTGCAGTAATGTTCGCCCTGTTCATGAGCGAGCGTTATCCCGCCGAAGTGGTCGCCATTGCAGGGACCGCAGCGATGCTTGTTTTGGGTGTTTTACCTTATGATGACGCGCTGCATGTGCTGTCCAACCCGGCCCCATGGACCATTGCTGCTATGTTCATTGTCATGGGGGCACTGGTGCGCACCGGGGCGTTGGAATGGTTCACGCAACTGGCCATGTCTCAGGCCGAGGCCCGGCCTGCCGTGGCCATTGGATCACTCATGTTGTTTGTCGTGGTGGCGTCGGCATTTGTGAACAATACCCCGGTCGTGGTGGTGATGATTCCGGTGTTCATCCAACTGTCGGGAAAGCTGAAAATCTCGGCCAGTAAGTTGTTGATTCCACTTAGTTATGCGGCCATTTTGGGCGGATGTCTGACATTGATCGGGACATCTACCAACCTGCTTGTGGATGGGGTCGCACGGGCGCGCGGTCTTGAACCGTTTACCATTTTTGAAGTGACCCCGCTGGCGATTATTCTGGTGATCTGGGGCGCGATTTATCTGCGCTTTATTGCGCCGCGTCTGTTGCCGGATCGCAGTAGCATGGCGACAATGCTATCGGACCGAAAGGCAATGAAGTTCTTTACCGAGGCAGTCATTCCGCCCGATAGCAACCTGATCGGACGCGAGGTGTCGGGGGTTCAACTGTTCAAACGTCAGGGGGTGCGACTGATCGACGTGATCCGGGGCGATACTTCGTTGCGTCGGGACATGAAAGGCGTCGCTTTGCAGGTCGGGGATCGGGTGGTTTTACGCACCCAGATGACCGAACTGTTAAGCCTGCAAACCAACAAGGAACTGAAACGGGTCGATCAGATTTCAGCCGTTGAAACCTCGACCGTCGAGGTGCTTATCACACCCGGTTGCCGGATGGTCGGGCGCACTCTTGGGGCATTGCGTCTGCGCCGTCGCTATGGCGTTTATGTATTGGCGGTGCATCGGCGCAACCAGAATATTGGCGTGCAGCTTGATGATTTACAGGTGCGCGTTGGTGATACGCTGCTATTGGAAGGCGCGCCCGAAGATATCCAGCGGTTGGCGGTTGATATGGAAATGGTCGATGTCACCAAACCATCGGACCGCGCATTCCGGCGCAGCCACGCGCCCATCGCCATTGCCGCGCTGGCGGGTATTGTCATTCTTGCGGCGTTGGGTGTGGCTCCGATCCTGTTGCTTGCGGTGCTGGCAATGGCGGCAGTATTCCTGACCCGTTGTATCGACTCCGAAGAAGCATTTTCTTTTGTCGATGGCCGATTGCTTGCGTTGATATTTGCGATGCTGGCGGTTGCAACCGCGCTGGAAACTTCCGGGGCGATTGACATGATTGTCGGGAAATTTGCACCTTACATCATGGGCTTTTCCCCGTTTTTCGTAGTCTGGGCGATATATCTGCTGACGTCGGTATTGTCCGAGATGGTTAATCACGCCGTTGCCGTGGTTTTGACGCCGGTTGCCATCGGTCTTGCAGCATCGTTGGGCGTTGATCCTCGCCCGTTGGTCATTGCGGTGATGGTGGCTGCAAGCGCCACATTCGCGACCCCGATCAGCTATCAGACCAATATGATGGTGTATGGCCCAGGCGGGTATCGGTTCACTGATTTCCTGCGCGTTGGCATTCCTTTGAACCTAAGCGTTGGCGTGCTGGCCTCGCTGTTAATTCCGCTGCTCTGGCCGCTCTAGCTTCTTTCGCTCACATTGCGCACTACAGGTGCCATTGTTTGCGAAAATTCCGCTGGTGGTGCGTGTTACTTGCCAAACACCGCAATCTTGGTGTCGGCAAATACATCAACCAAAGCCGAAGTCGGGTTTATTCCAAAATTCTCGTTCTCGATCACTTGTTTGCCGATCAACTGCACCACTTCGGGCGAATCCGTAAATGTATCGTGGTGCAGGCTGGATGGGTCATGCACACTGCTTAAATCAATCGCGATAACGCCCAAAGAGGCCACTTTCTGAGCATTGGAATCGCCAAGTCGATCCACACCGCCGGCAACCAAACGGGCGTATTTCAACGCCCTGTCCTTGTCTGAAACCAAGACATAGAATTTGTGTTCTTCTGGTTTCAGTTTTTCCAACGTGTTGGCAAACAGATCAAAATCAATATCCGGAGCCGCCATGACAACCGTATCCAGTTTTGTAAGCCAATCAAATTCGCGCGCCTCCTTTAACTGGCGAATTGTTTCGACCAGCAGCAGATTTCCCATGGAATGCGCCACAATATCATAATTCGTAGCTCGGGTTTTTTCGAGCAGGCTAAGCAAATTTGACAGATCATCACGTGCAAGAAGTGCGCTGTTCATGTCATATGCATACTCCAACGGATTCCCGCGTGACGCCCAGGAAAACAGCACCGGCACGCCCTGATACCCGGAATCCTCGACAAATTGCGCCGTTCGCATCAGCGCATCTGACAGCGAATAATTATAACCATGTATAAAAACAAGAACATCGCGCTGTTCGCGGGGGCGACGGTCCAATGCCGTGTTCATCTGCGCTATGAAATCCCGCTCTGAAGCAATTAAAACGGGATCAATCAGCATGAAATCCTTCTTGGGGTTGGGGATATTTCCGACCGGCAGTTCAATTTTACCAATTTCGTGGTCTGGTGGAATCGAGGCAATAACACGCGCATAAGACTGCGTCTTTGATCGCTCTCCGGAAAAATAGATGGCGGGATCACTTGATTTGGCGCGCGAGGTCGACAGGAACATCTGATGCAACCGAACCCCCTGCGTGGATTCAGCAGGGTGTTCGGGATTGTCAATACCAATCAAATATTTAGGACCTGAACAGGCGGCTAGGATCAGTACCAGAAACAGGGCAGTCGCCACAAATTTGAACCGAAAAAACACCACAGTGTTCCCTTTCAACGCAACTTTTTCCCGATACCCGGCTTCTCATTGCCGACAAACGCTAACATGAATACGCCTTCCTGCAATTCTTCTCGTAAAAAATACTCTCGCCGAAGGCATCTTTTGTCAGGATCAGACAATTCTAGCCATAACGCGCTGCAAACCGGCGCAGAATTTCCCCTGGAACCGTCACATCCGCACCGTGGCAAATCTCAATCAACGCGTCGGCCTGATGAGGCGGGAAATACCCGTGATTGCGATATATCTGAATGCGCTGTTCAAAATCCCGTGCATCGGCTTCGGGGTGAAACTGTGTGGCATAGACGTTCTGACCATATCGAATCATCTGAAACGGGCAGGGCTGTGAGGACAATATATGCACGCAGCCCGGAGGCAGCGATTGCACCGCCTCTTTGTGCCCGACAAAAACTTCAAATTGCGCAGGCAGTCCTTTGGTTAGCGGATCAGACGCAGC
>JAHRVZ010000381.1 GCA_019090405.1 Paracoccaceae bacterium | reverse complement strand
TGGCGTAGATCAAGCGGACAAAGATCGGCTCAATGCTATTGCCAATGATGATTTCGGCGAACAATTGGTTGATGTCGTGATAGATGATGCCTCCCATTTGTATCACCCGTCACGTGCAACATTTGAAACCCTTTTCCCAAGACTTAGGGAAGGAGGGTTATACTTTTTAGAAGACTGGAAGGTCGGCTTTGACGGAACTAAGATTCCCAATGTGGCCAAACCAAAACCACCGCTGCTTCATCTGGTTCACCAGTTGATAAACCTTTCCGTCACGGCGCCGGGCATTGTTCCCACACTAAGAATCTTTCCCAACTTTGTCGTGATAGAACGCGGTCCAGAGGCGCTGACCGACAATACTTTCGAACTGTCGAAATATTTGCCCCTGGTCCAATAAAGCGCAGTTGCAAGTGCGCTGGTGCGTCAAAATAATAAGACTTTTCTCGCAGTGCTGACAACATCGCCAACGTGCAGAGAATTCCAGCCATGTCATCGGGAAAAATGGTACCACCTCCCCGGTTTGAACGGGGGACCTCCTGATCCACAATCAGGCGCTCTAACCAACTGAGCTAAGGCGGCACTGTGGTGCGATTTAGACAAACAGCGACCCGATTGCAAGAGGTTTACAAACCAATCCGCCAGCTTTGTTCGATCAAATCGGCGCTAAAAGAGTGATCCGGTTCAATGTCACCCAATTCTCAGCCAAATGCATAGTATTGCGTGCAGACGGCTTTGCGGTTTTCGTGGGTCTACGAATCCATATCCTGATACCTACAGTTTCGGGCGTAGTATGATATTGCTCATGCTGCATCAGATTCACAACTGCGCTTGATTCTCAAGCACCTGCACGCTAGCAGAAACCCCTGAACCACGGAGACGGATATGAGCATCAACACCGAACGCGATCTTGAGGCCAATCTTCAGATTGGCCCGACAGACAATGGCATGGTCCGTATATTCGTCGAGGCCAAAGGCGTTGAAATCCCGATGGATTTTGAACCAGACGAGGCCGACGAAATCGCCGAAGAAATTCGCGCGGCTGCAAGTGCATTGCGTGGGGCAGCCTCAAAGCGTTAGGTAAAGACCTGCCCCGGCCCGATCAGTTCAAAACCGGTAATCTCAAATTCATAAAGCGCGCTACCGTCTGGTTTCTCGGCCCGTGCAATCAGTTTGCCTTCGGGATTATGAAACACCGCATGGGCTGTGTGAAGTGCGCGATAGCACCAGTCCCCATCGGGGTAATAATACTTAATCATGCTGATTGCCTTTCTGTTGGTCCAATAGTGACGCAATGCCGGGGTCGCGCAGCGCATGCAGGCGCCGGGCGGCGTGGATGGCGAATTTCTGGATCATGACCTTACGCCGGGCGGCGGCCAGTTTGTCTTCGGGTGCCATACGGATGATTTCGGCGTCATAGGCATCAGCGATGATCAAACCAGTGCCAAGGGGCAGCAAATCGGTGGGAAAATCCATGTCCACTGCCCAAAAATAGCGGTCACACCATTCCAGATAGCCCTGCCATTTATTGTCCGACTGAAAATCCGCGCGGCTGGATTTACATTCGATCACCCAGATCTCGCCCTTTGGACCCAGCCCGAAAACATCAACCCGCAGCCCCCGAGATGGAACGAATTCCTCAATGGAAACAAAGCCATGACTACGCAAATGCCGCGACACACCGCGCGCGAGTTTCTGTCCGGGTTGCAATTCTATCATCTTATCCATCAACGTGAACAATTCGTGAACAAAATGCAAGCTCTCAAAATTGTTTGAGTTCGGTCTTGACGTGATACCATTAGGTATCATATTGATGCGATACCAAATGGTATCAAATTAAGGAGGACATTATGAACACTGCATTATACCTTGCCTTGGGGTTATGTCTGGGGGCAAGTGGCCCGCTTCTGGCCGGGTCAGACATCACGCTGTTGAACACCGATCAACTGGATTGGGCCGAAACCCCCGAAGGCGTGGCCTTTGCCCAACTGCAAGGCGACCGATTCAAAACCGAATATATGGCCATGGTACGCCTGCCCGCAGGAACCGTTAGCCCACCACACATCAAATCAGCGACTATGTATGGGCTGATGCTCAAGGGGGAAATGACCCACGTTGCACTGGATCAACCAGATGAACCGGCGCAGGTTGTACGCGCTGGAGCGTTCTACAAAATCCCGGCAGGTATTGCGCATATTTCAAGCTGCGTGTCAGAAACCAACTGCGAAACCTTTCTGTATCAGGACGGAGCTTTTGATTTTCTTCCGGTGTCACCATGACCCCTGATTTGACCCAAAATTGCTTTCGGGCGCTGGCGGACCCGACCCGGCGTGACATTGTCCGACTGCTCGCGGAAACCAACATGACGATCGGGCAGCTCACCGACCAGTTCGACATGACCCGCGCAGCGGTGAAAAAGCACCTGACCGTCCTGTCGGATGGCGGGTTGATCACCGTTACCGCCAAGGGGCGCGAACGGTTTAACAGCCTTAATCCACAGGGAATGGCCCCGGTACTTAGTTGGTTGGAGTATTTCGACACCTACTGGGATGACCACCTTGCCGCCCTTAAAACAGCCATTGAAAAGGATAAGAAATGACCCAAACAACGATACAGAAATCCATATTTCTAAATGCCACGCCCGAGCAGGTCTGGGATTATCTGACCGAACCGGAAATGATGGGAATTTGGTTTCACAAGCCCAAAACCCCATTGCGCGAAGGCGAAAAGCTGGAAATGTTTGGCGCCGAAAGTGGTGACAAACTGATCTGGGGCGTGGTCAACGTGGCACGCAAGCCCGAATATCTTGAATACACATTTACCATCAAACCAATGGGAGATGCGACCAGTCTGGTGAAATGGACACTAGAAGAAGTCCCCGGCGGCACCCGTCTGTCGCTGCAACATTCCGGTTTACCACAAGGCGCCGAAGCATTTGGCCTGACGCTGGCATTAGACAAAGGCTGGGACGATCACATTGCCCGGATGCGGGCATCGTTGCACGAGGATGCGGCCTGAGGATAATTCTTCCGACGGGCCTTGTCGCCCCCGCCGCGCGCGCCTATGTGTTGGGCGTGGCGGGTTCTGCCCTGCTTGTGAACGGTAGCATTCCAGTGGCCTTACGCAAATCCGAGGGAGCTGGCTCTGTTTGGATCCTGGTCCAATTACCTGGCACCCACCTGTACTTACAGGTCCTCGGGAATCAAAACCACACGGTTGTCTGGTGGTCCCGCCACACGTGATCTTGCTGACAGCTGGAGGTTTGCTAACTTTTCAGGTGCAGATCTGTTAGCACTTCATCATTGATCAAGCTGCACATGGTTCAATATTTTCCATTTGTATTCAATTAGATACCCAACCATTCACAAGTGCTGAACTTTCCAGTCCGGTCAGAAAAAATTTAGGATCATAGCTGTCTTCAAACCAAGGCACAAAGAACTGTTCTGTCTTTTTTGAGGAATATGCTAAGTCCAACAGGGCGCGCATCTAATCCAACAGATCAGAGATTTAAATGGAAAAACTCGGCCAGCTCATTCTGAACAAACCGCAATGGCTTTTGCTGATTGTCGCCCTGGCCCTGCTCGCTTTGCCGATTGCGGTCTGGCAAGATCTGACAAACCTGTCAAATCAAAACCTGCAACGTCAGGCGATCAACATGGACCGGATCATCGGAGATGTTCGTAGCTATTATGCAAAAAATGTCGTTGATCGGGTCAACTCTTCTGACGCCGAAATTCAGACGCTGCATGACTATCACGACATCGAAGGTGCGATCCCGATTCCAGCAACGTTGTCCATTGAACTTGGCAAAATCATCGGCGCCTCAGAAGGCCACGTGGAATATCGATTCATCTCGGATTTCCCTTTCATCAATCAACAGGCATATACCCTGACCCCTTTTGAAACCCGGGCGCTTGAACAGTTCAGATCCGACAAGGACATAAAACAATTGTTTTATGACACCGAAGGTATTCGGTGGGATCACGCGCTTACATTGGCGACGCCAGTTGTGATGTCGCAGTCCTGTGTGAATTGCCATAACTCCCATGTCCTAAGCCCCAAAACCGACTGGAAGGTCGGCGACATCCGCGGTTTGCAAACGATCACCGTACATCAGCCGATTGCGTTTAACATCTTGGCGTTTAAATGGCTGCTGGGATACCTTTTCATCGCCGGCACCGTTGGTTTTCTGTTTTCAATCTACCAATTTCGTCTGGCAGGGCGGTTCCGCAAAATGATTGACGAACTGGCAGCAAACAATGAGTTTTTGGCCAACATTTCAGCGAAACTGTCAAAATACCTGTCGCCTCAGGTTTATCGCTCGATATTTTCTGGGGAACGTGACG
>JAHRVZ010000030.1 GCA_019090405.1 Paracoccaceae bacterium | reverse complement strand
GGCAGTGGCATATGTATGACACGATCAAAGGGTCAGACTGGCTCGGCGATATGGACGCGATGGAATACCTTGTGCGTCACGCGCCCAAGGCTGTGTACGAACTGGAACATTACGGCGTTCCGTTTTCGCGCACCGAAGAGGGCAAAATTTACCAGCGGCCATTTGGCGGCCACACCACCGAATTTGGCGAAGGCCCAGCGGTTCAGCGGACCTGCGCCGCCGCAGACCGGACTGGCCACGCGATTCTGCATACGCTGTATGGGCAATCGCTGAAAAACAACGCTGAATTTTACATAGAATATTTCGCCATTGACCTGATCATGTCCGAAGACGGCCAATGTCAGGGTGTTGTCTGCTGGAAGCTGGACGATGGCACCATGCATGTGTTCAACGCCAAAACCGTCGTGCTTGCCACAGGCGGCTATGGCCGCGCGTTTTTCAGCGCGACATCGGCGCATACCTGTACAGGTGATGGCGGCGGTATGGTCGCACGGGCCGGATTGGCGCTGCAGGACATGGAATTTGTGCAGTTCCACCCAACAGGCATCTACGGTTCAGGCTGTCTGATTACCGAAGGCGCACGAGGCGAAGGTGGATACCTCACCAATTCCGAAGGCGAACGGTTTATGGAGCGTTACGCGCCGCAATACAAAGACCTTGCGCCCCGCGACTATGTTTCCCGGTCGATGACGATGGAAATCCGCGAAGGGCGAGGCGTCGGTGACGGCGGCGATCACTTGCACCTGAACCTGGCCCACCTGCCTGCCGAGGCATTGCACGAACGTTTGCCGGGAATTTCCGAAAGTGCCAAGGTTTTTGCAGGTGTCGACGTCAACAAGGAACCGATTCCGGTTCTGCCGACGGTGCATTATAATATGGGCGGTATTCCAACCAACTATTGGGGCGAGGTGCTGAACCCGTCCAAAGACGATCCTAACGCGGTGGTTCCCGGCCTGATGGCTGTTGGCGAAGCGGGATGTGCATCGGTGCACGGGGCTAACAGGCTTGGGTCAAATTCGTTGATTGACCTTGTTGTCTTTGGGCGTGCTGCCGCTATCCGCGCAGGCAAGGTTGTTGATCCGGAAGCCTCTAACCCGGTTCTGAACCAGCCCAGCGTTGATGCCGCGTTTGATCGTTTTGACGGGTTGCGCAATGCAGATGGTGGTATTTCGACGGCAGATCTGCGTTTGGAAATGCAGAAAACCATGCAGGCCGATGCTGCGGTGTTCCGCACCACGAAATCGCTGGCCGACGGGTGCGAGAAAATGGATGGCATCGCCGCCAAGCTGGACGATCTGAAAGTGACTGACCGGTCGTTGATCTGGAACAGTGACCTGATGGAAACGCTAGAGCTGACCAATCTGATGCCAAATGCTTTGGCAACGATTGTTGGGGCTGCCGCACGTACGGAAAGCCGGGGTGCCCATGCGCACGAAGATCATACCGATCGGGATGATGAAAACTGGCGCGTCCACACTATTTCACATGTCGATGGCAAGGATGTTGACCTGAGCTATCGGCCAGTGATCACTGATCCGTTAACGGTCGAGACCGAAGGCGGTATCAATCTTGAACGTGTGGCCCCAAAGGCGCGGACTTTCTGATGGTGAAGGGAAACAATCCAGTGGCACTAGATATTCTTGTACCTCGCGGCCAAACCCTGCCTTGGTCGTTTTGCCCATTTTCCCGGAGTTCCCGGGCACTCATCATGTTGGAGGCGACATAATGGTTCAGCTTACCCTGCCCAAAAATTCCCGTATCACCACTGGAAAAACATGGCCCAAACCTGAAGGTGCCACCAATACACGCAAGTTCCAGATCTATCGCTGGACGCCGGATGATGGAGCCAACCCGCGCGTTGATACATATTTTGTGAATTTGGATACCTGTGGCCCGATGATTCTGGATGCGCTGATCCAGATCAAGAATGAAATTGATCCGACCCTGACATTCCGACGTTCTTGCCGTGAGGGTATTTGTGGGTCTTGCGCGATGAACATCGACGGGATCAACACGTTGGCCTGTATTTACGGCATGGACGAAGTTAAGGGCGATGTGAAAATCTATCCGCTGCCCCATTTGGAAGTGGTCCGCGACCTTATCCCTGACCTGACACATTTCTATGCGCAACACGCGTCGATCATGCCGTGGTTGGAAACCAAAACCAATCGTCCGGCAAAAGAGTGGAAGCAAACCATCGAGGACCGCAAAAAACTGGATGGTCTTTATGAATGTGTCATGTGCGCATCCTGTTCGACGTCTTGCCCATCGTATTGGTGGAACAGCGATCGTTATCTTGGGCCAGCCGCGTTGCTGCATGCCTATCGTTGGATCATCGACAGCCGGGACGAAGCAACCGGAGAACGGCTTGACGAACTGGAAGATCCGTTCAAACTTTATCGCTGCCACACCATCATGAACTGCGCCAAAACCTGCCCGAAAGGTCTGAACCCGGCTTTGGCGATCTCTGAGATCAAAAAGATGATGGTTGAACGCGCGGTGTGACCGACGAGCCGGACGACGCAGCAGCCCGGCGGGCGATTGCGCCGGTGATCTGTTATCCGGTTGAGGATTTGCCGCAGCCGGACTTACCGCTGTATCAATTGGCGCGGCTGCAGGCGCGCAAAACTGATGAGGTTCTGGTGCCACCGCGAGAAGCATCAGTGTTTCACGTTCCTGCGGGGCATTTCTTTCGCATTACATCTGTCGAAGGGTCACAAGTTGGCGATTTGAACCTGTGGAATGCACAAGACCTGACCGAACGGTTTTATTCGGGGAAAACCCGGGCATTGCACGGCACCCATCTGACCACCGGTGACAGGATGTGGAGCAGTTTTCCGCACCTGCGCCCGATGGCGACGATCATCGAGGATACGCTGGATTGGTACGGAATCGATTCTTTTGGCGGATCGGTGCATGACGTGAT
>JAHRVZ010000380.1 GCA_019090405.1 Paracoccaceae bacterium | reverse complement strand
TGAATTTTGTTATGCCAATGTTCAATTTCGGCAAAGAAGGGGCGGTGCGACAGGTTGCGCAACTCGTCCGGGTATTCCGTTTCAAAGAATTGGCGGACTTCGGCGCGGAACTCGGCGTCGCTCATGGCGTTCCAGTCGGTCATTTGGTGTCTCCCCCGGTTTCGCGTATCTCAAGCCAGCGACGGCGATGCGTCGCAGCGTCACCCAACCAGGCCGACAACATAATCGCCCGGTTCAGATAAAGTCCGACATCCAGTTCATCGGTATAGCCAACGGCGCCATGCATCTGCACCGCCTCACGCGTGATTTTGAGAGCGGCTGTGCAGGCTCGTGCCTTGGCGCGGCTGGATTGCCGTGTGCGCGTAGCGGCATCAGTTGCTGCGTCGATCAATGGCAGCGTTTCTGTGATAGATGCGCGGGCAATTTCAATGTTCAGGTGCATATCTACGGCACGGTGCTGGATTGCCTGAAAACTGCCAATGGCTTTGCCAAATTGTTCGCGGGTTTTCAGAAATTCCAGTGTTATTTCAAGCGCTTTTTCGGTTACACCGACCAACTCGGCGGCGGCCAGCGCCGTGGTGTCCGCAATTGCCGCAGCCAGTGCCTCGGCGACTTGTGGCCCTTCGGCCAATAGTTCGCCCGGCGTGCTGTCAAACAAAAGTTCGAGCAGGTGGCTGCCGTCAGATTGACGCATCGGCGTTTTGGAAAACCCTTTGGCGTCTTGCGTTACTCGAACAAGGGCAGGGCCGTTCTGTGACTCGGCCACAACCAGAAAATGATCGGCACCCATTGCGCCTGCGACCCAAGCCTTTGATCCACTAAGCGTATTACCCTCATAGCGGCAGGCCATGGTATCGGCCAAACGCCCCTGAGGGTCACGTTCCTGCCAGGCAAGAGCGGCGACCGTTTCACCGGCAATAGCCTCGGCCAGACCAGCATCATCAGGACAAATCCGATGTAGCATGCCAACAACAAGCCCCACCACAGGGACCACAGGTTCCGGCGCAAGGGCGCGGCCGATCTCTGTGGCGATCACTCCGGCGGCCTCAAGGCCCATGCCCAGTCCGCCCGCCGTCTCAGGCGCCATAATGCCAAGCATTCCGGCCTCGGCGATCTCGCCCATCACCGTGCTGTCCCAACCATCGGTGTTTCCGCGAAGCGCGCGGGCGCGCGCGACGCCGCCAACCCGTTCCAGCAATGTGCGTGCGCTGTCCTGTAACAGGCGCAGCTCTTGTGCCGCTTCGCTATCGTTCGTTTCGTCAAGCATTGTCATCCCCCGGTCTGCGTTTGATCATGACTGGTACGTCAGTTCTGAATACCGTTTCGCCCGTTTTGTCCGTCGCCGTCAGCGTATAGTTCATAATGCCCCTGTCGGGTTTGCTGTTTGACGGGCGAACAGAATTGATTTCAATCTTCACGGCAAGCGGCTGGTCGGGCCGCAATGGGCGTATCCAGCGCAGGTCTTTGAACCCCATCCCGCCGATATTGGCGACATCAGTCATAAGTTCCTTCATCACCGGTTCAAACACCAACAATACCGTCTGAAACCCCGAGGCGATCAGCCCACCATGTGTCTTTGTCGCCTCTGCTTCATCCGTGTGTATAGTTTGCGGATCCCATCGTTGAGCAAAGGCAATGATGTCCGCCTTGCTGACGGGTGCGCTGTCATACTCAAATATCTGCCCGACAGAAAAATCTTCTAGGTATTTCATGTTGTTGCGCCTTCTTCATCGGCGGTAAAGGCATCAATCACCTTGCCTTTTCCGGCGATGCGGTCGGCGTTGAATTTTTCCAGTTTTGGGTATGTACCGCGAAAATCATCTAGGAAGTTTTGAATCGGAGGGTCCGCGAAAATGCCCCGATCATTCACGTATTCCATATGTCGCCGACCCTGTTCGTCAAAGTTGTGGAACAAAGCGTCAGTTTTGCCGTCAAATTCCAGCGGTTTGACGCCAAATCGTTGGCACAAATCCATATTGAACGCGGGTGTCACCTTATATGTTTGCCCGTCGAGCCACAGTTGCACATAACCGTGATAGATAAACATATCCGTATCCATCAACTCGGCTAGTTTTGGCGTATTCAGGTGATTTCTTACGTCGGCAAACCCCACGGCTGCCGGTATTCCCGCAGCGCGCAGGCAGGCGGTCAGCAGTATTGCCTTTGGAACGCAAAAGGCGGCGTCCATTTCGGCGATCACGCTGGCGCGATAGGATGGGGAATCAAGTGCAAAAGTATAGGGATCATAGCGCAAACCGTCACGCACGGCATCAAACAGGCAAATGGCAATTTCCATCTTTGACGCTGACGAATCCAGCCCCGCCAATGCAGCGCTGGTAAAAGTCTGAACCTCGCGGCTGTCACTATCAATAAAATGCGTGGGGCGCAGGTAAAGCTGCTCTTCAGGCGAAAGATCGTGATTAGGTTCGGTCATCGGGGTTGTCGCTTTCAGGGTCGTAACATAGGTGTTTCTAACAAATGTTAGAATAACGGCTTTCTTCCGCGCCGTCAATCATTTCGCGTCTGTATTATTGGTCGCAGGAAGGTCAAAATCGCGGTTATGCGCGCCCAGATCCGGTGCCGGGACGGCGACATGCGGCGCAGCGCGATAGGCGGGAGCAATCGGCAGCGGCAGGGCCGGAATTTTTGCGGTGCCAAGGGTGGTTTCCCAGTCAAATATTCCACGGGCAGCAAAATGAGGATCGCGGGCGGCTTCGCCCGGTGTGTTCACAATTGTCGTGCAGCAATCGGCCTGCGCAAAAAGCGGTTCCCAATGGGAAGATGGGTGGCTGGCAATGCGACGGGCAACTTCTGCCCGAGTCGCCTGCGGATCAATTTTGTCATCGCGCAACGCCTCCGGAAGGTCGATCACATCGCAAAATGCGGCCCAGAATTTGGGTTCAATCGCACCTACCGCCAGTCTGCGGTCATCGGCGGTGACATAAAGATTATAGCGTGGCTCGCCTCCGGTTACACGTTCACCTCCGTTGGCGATATCTTCTTTGGCGACGACGCCCTTGGCGTGCGCCCAATAGGCAAAAGAAAAGGCGCCCTCGATCATGGCAATATCCAGATGCGCGCCCGTTCCAGTGCGGTCACGATCCCGCAGAGCCAGAAGGATATTGACCACCGCAGGATAGGTGCCCCCACCGACATCTGCCACCAATGCAAACGGCATGCTGGGTTTTTCGGCCTCGCCGGTTGAAAGTGACAGGACACCCGAATCGCCCACATAATTAAGGTCATGCCCTGCTGCATCACGTTTGGGTCCGGTCTGTCCGTAGCCGGTGATCGAACAATAAATGATGTCCGGTTTGATCGCCTTTACCGCGTCATAGCCCAACCCAAGGCGGTCCATGACGCCGGGTCGAAACTGTTCGACCAGCACATCCGCTTTTTCCAACAGCGGGCGCAGTCGTTCTGCTGCGCCATCGGCCTTAAGGTCGATGGCGATGCTTTTCTTGCCCCGGTTCAGCGTCGCGAATCCGATACTGCGCCCGTCGATTTTCGGCTCAGCAAGGCGCGCGTCCTTGCCGGGTCCGGGACGTTCAAATTTGATCACCTCGGCCCCGGCCTCGGCTAACATAAGTGTCGCCAAGGGGCCGGGTAAAAGGGTGCTGAAATCCAGAACCAGAATATCGTCAAGCGGTTGGGGCATGTTGTTTTCCTGTGTGTCAGGCCAATCGTGCGGCACCATTGTTCAGCACCAGCAGATTGTCGCGTTCTGGCACCAAGGCCCGGAAACGCGCCTCTTTACCATCCTGCCAGATCTCGAACCGGACTGTTTCGCCGGGGAAAACCGGCGCGGAAAAGCGCACATCAAGACCAACCAGACGCGTTGCGTCATAATCGCAAAGGCTGCGCAGGATCGCGCGACCGGCCAGGCCATATGTCGCCAGACCGTGCAGGATCGGACGATCAAATCCGCCAACGCGCGCCACTTTTGGATCAGCGTGCAGCGGGTTATAGTCGCCGCTAAGGCGATAGATCAGTGCCTGACGTGGCAAAGTGGTCAGATCACACACATGATCTGGTGCGCGGTCGGGCAGTTGTGCGGGTTTTGGTCCGGCTAGGTTTTCACCGCCAAAGCCACCATCGCCGCGACAGAACGTCGACATTCTAACCTTTGCCAGCGTGTCGCCACTGGCCGCGTCAATGATGTCGCGGCTCAGGTAAATCACGGCACCTTTGCCTTCGCCCTTGTCGGATACTTTTTCGATACGGGTGCGGCCAATAACCTTGCCTTCAACCGGCAACGGTTTGTAGATGTCCAGCCACTGTTCGCCATGCAGAACCTTTTTCCAGTCGATCCCGAGTTTCGGATCTGTCACCCAGAAACCCGGATAACCCAGTATGACGGCCATGCTGGGGGTCGCCTGCAGGGTTTCTTCATAGACGTAGGTCAGTTCGTCTTCGTCCATCGGATCGTCGCCAAAGCCCAGCCCCAATGCGTAAAGCATGGTGTCACGTTTGGTGTAATCATGTTCGAGGTCCTCGAACTTCAAGTTGTTCAGTGCTTCAATATCCATTGGAAACTCCCTTTAATTCCATTATTTTCAAACCGTGCTGGCGGCACCCAGAATGGCTGTGACCTGACTGGACAGCACGCCGCCATTGCCATGCGCAAGCGCCAGTTCCACCCCGTCCAGTTGCAGTCCAGGTGCATCTCCCCGGATTTGGCGCGCCGCTTCGATTACGGTAAAGATACCGTACATGCCGGGGTGCACGCAGGATAGCCCGCCACCATTGGTATTGACCGGAAACGCGCCGCCCGGTGCAATACGTCCGCCTTCGACAAAGGCACCGCCTTCGCCTTTGTTGCAAAACCCAAGGTCTTCCAGAAACAGGATCGTGTTGATGGTAAACGCGTCATAAAGTTCAACCACGTCGATGTCAGCAGGACTGACCCCGGCCATGGCAAAGGCGGCCGCGCCGGATCCTTTTGCTGCGGTGGTGGTGAAATCATACATTTGTGATATTTGGCGGTGGGTGCTGTCTGCCGCGACACCCAGCACATGCACTGGCGCATTCGGGGAATCGCCTGCGCGATCTGCGCGCACCATGACAAGGGCTCCGCCGCCATCCGTCACCAGACAGCAATCGCGTACGCTTAGTGGGTCGCTGACCATGCGAGCCGCCAGAACATCCTCGCGGGTCAGATCACCGCGTTCAAACGCCTCTGGGTTATGTTGTGCCCAGCCGCGTGCAGCCACGGCCACATCGGCCAGCTGTTCGCGCGTTGTGCCGTAGTCATACATGTGGCGCGCTGCTGCCATGGCATAGCCTGAAACCGGATAACGCGGCTGATAAAGCCCTTCGTATGGGGGCACGCGTGAGGCCGTGACCAATCGCCCCGCCGCCGTACGCTGGTTCGATCCATAGCAGATCAGTGCGACATCACACAGGCCAGCCTCAAGCGCCATTGCCGCCGTGTTAAGATAGTTCACAAAGGACGATCCGCCCATCATGGTGCCCTCGACGAAACGTGGCTGGATGCCCAGATACTCGGCCGCCATCAGCGCGGGCATGCTGTCTTCCATCATGGTGCAGAACAATCCGTCCACATCACCAAGACCAAGCCCGGCATCGGCCAATG
>JAHRVZ010000379.1 GCA_019090405.1 Paracoccaceae bacterium | reverse complement strand
TTTTGGTTCAGGCCTTTGACCTTTAGCTTTTTCACAGCGTCGGTTGAAACCGACAAAGCACGCAGCGACGAGCCGATGAAATCCACGGGTGGTTTGACATTGCGCAGCCTTTCATCCCAAGCCGCCGGATGTTCAAGCAAGGCCGCATAGACAGCCATCAAATCACCATCCGTTTGCTGAAACCGCGCGGCCACATGATCAACCAGTTCAGCCTCCGGTTCGTCCGACACGAAATGAACCGCTAGTTTCCAGGCAATGTGGCGCGCTGTCGCCGGGTGCACAGCCAGATCCTGCAGGGCTTGGATCACCACTCTTAGCTGGGCATCTTTCCCTCCATACGATTTACCCAGCACGGTTTCGGCCCCCGGTTCGGCAAAATCCTTGCGAAATTTGAATTCCATTTGCCCCCTGGACGTCAGGCCAGTAAACAATTCCGCCAATTGGCGCACGTCGTGCTGCGTATAGGGACCATCCACCCCCAGCGTATGCAGTTCCATGACTTCCCGGGCAAGGTTTTCGTTCAGTCCAAGTTTTTGATCGCTTTTGCGTTTCGAAAAATCGCTGTTTGGACCAATCGACCTTACCTGATCCAGAAAATGAAGCATTAACGGATGTGTCGTGCTGGCGATCAGCATTTCTGCGAAAGTTCCAGCAATATGAGGGCGGATAGCCTCTTCGATATAGGGTGATGTCGCGCGGCGCAGCAAACCTGCTTTGCCCACCGTGGTAAAATGGTCTGCCCAAAACCCCGCCAGCCGTTCACGAAACCCTTGTTTGGTATTGGTCCAGCGCAGCAGCGACTGCCCATACCAGCGGACCATATCTTTTCGCGCGAGTTTGTTCAGCTCGCTGCTTTGTTTGCGATAGATTTCATAGTCATCCGTACCGCGGGTTTTGCGCATATTCCTGCGAATACCCCGCGCCACATCCAGGCGTTTTCCAAACTCCGAGAACGTTTCAATCGGGAACCGAACAGCCATGGAATCTGCGCCAGTCAGCCCGTCCAGCATCGCCTGTGGTGATTGAACAGCATCCAGAACAGGCGACAGCCCGCAACCAAATCGAATTTCAGCAAGATCAGGTGAAAAAGTCAAATTAGGCGTTCCTGCGTCTTTGGCACAACTACAAAGACACATAACACCTTGCGGCGTCTATTTCACGACGTGTCAGCAATTTAATGCTAACACACTGATTTGTGGTTATTCTTGCGGAATCACACGCAGGCCCAGATCCATCAACTGATCGCTCATGGGGTCTGAAGGGGCGTTCATCATCAGGTCTTCGGCGCGTTGGTTCATCGGGAACATGATGACTTCGCGGATGTTGGCCTCTTGTGCAAGCAACATCACAATCCGGTCGATCCCGGCCGCACAGCCACCGTGGGGTGGGGCGCCGTATTGAAAGGCATTGACCAGCCCGCCGAACCGTTTATTCACCTCATCCGCACCATATCCGGCGATTTCAAAGGCTTTGAACATGATTTCCGGCCGGTGATTCCGGATCGCTCCGCTGACCAGTTCGTAACCGTTACAGGCCAAATCATACTGATAACCCAGCACATCCAAAGGATCGCCCTTCAGCGCGTCCATCCCGCCCTGAGGCATCGAGAACGGGTTGTGTTCAAAATCAACCTTGCCGGTTTCGGCGTCTTTTTCGTAGATCGGGAAATCAACAATCCAGGCAAAGGCAAAGCGGTTCAGATCGGTCAGGCCAAGTTCATCGCCAATGGTGACACGGGCCTTACCGGCAACGGGTTCAAATATCTTGGGTTTGCCACCAAGGAAGAACGCCGCGTCACCGACGTTCAGCCCCAGTTGCTGGCGGATCGCTTCGGTGCGTTCGGGTCCGATGTTTTTGGCCAATGGACCTGCCGCTTCCATGCCGCCCTGGACCTCGCCGGATTTCAGTTTGGCCTGTGCCTCTTTGACCTTGATACCCAGTTCCTGCGCCACTGCATCTGCGGTTTTTTCACGCCAGAAAATGTAACCCATTCCCGGCAGACCCTCTTTTTGGGCAAAGGCGTTCATACGGTCGCAGAATTTACGCGACCCGCCGCCGGGTGCCGGGATAGCGCGAATTTCAGTGCCGTCCTGTTCCAGCAATTTGGCGAAAATCGCGAACCCGGAACCGGCGAAATGTTGTGAAACATTCTGCATCTTGATCGGGTTGCGCAGGTCGGGTTTATCGGTGCCGTACCATTTGGCCGCATCGCGATAGGAAATCTGCGGCCAGTCCTGATCGACGACCTTACCCTTGCCAAATTCCTCAAATATGCCGGTCAGGACCGGTTGAAGCGTATCAAAAACGTCCTGCTGTTCAACAAAGGACATTTCGATATCAAGCTGGTAGAAATCTGTCGGCGAACGGTCAGCGCGCGGGTCTTCGTCGCGGAAACATGGCGCGATTTGGAAATATTTGTCAAAACCCGACACCATAATCAGCTGTTTGAACTGCTGAGGCGCCTGTGGCAGCGCGTAAAATTTGCCCGGATGCAGCCGACTTGGCACCAGAAAATCACGCGCGCCTTCGGGGCTTGAGGCGGTGATGATCGGTGTCTGGTATTCGCGGAATTCACGGTCCCACATGCGGCGGCGGATTGATGCAACAACGTCGCTGCGCAGTTTCATGTTGTCCTGCATCACCTCGCGGCGCAGATCAAGGTAACGATACCGCAGACGGGTTTCTTCGGGGTATTCCTGATCGCCAAATACGATCAGCGGCAGTTCCTCGGAGGCGCCAAGCACCTCAAGCCCGCGAACATAAACCTCGATTTCGCCGGTCGGCAGCTTTGGGTTGATCAGGCTTGCGTCACGCGCCTTGACCTCTCCATCAATCTGAATGCACCATTCAGAGCGGACCTTTTCCAACGCGGCAAATGCAGCACTATCCGAGTCGCACAGTACCTGCGTGATGCCATAATGGTCGCGCAAATCAATGAACAACACGCCCCCGTGATCGCGCACCCGGTGCACCCAACCAGAAAGACGAACTGTTTCGCCGACGTTGGCGGCAGTCAGGGCGGCGCAAGTGTGGCTGCGATAGGCGTGCATTGGTATGGTCCCTTCGGGATTAAATAGATCGCGCT
>JAHRVZ010000378.1 GCA_019090405.1 Paracoccaceae bacterium | reverse complement strand
TTGCGCCAAGGTTCACCGCCTCGATCAGGTTGTGGTTCACATAGGCGTAAACACCGGGCTGTCGGAACTTATAAAGAGCAGCGCCAGCCGAACCGCCGCGAATGAACCAGGTTTCCAGATCTACCTCTGGTGCATTGTTGAACTTGCCGGTTTCCCAGACCAGATCACCGTGACCACCAATCAGGTGCGGACGGCTGTCGCGGTTGGCCTGCGAGTGGATAAACAATACGTTTTCCCCAACCGCAGAGGTCAACGAACCCTCGCCAGTCAGTGCGCCTACTGCTCCGTTAAAGGTGACATGCGACGGGATCAGCCCTTTCATCACCTCAAGCGTGTCGGCATAGCTTTCACCGGCATCTTCAAACCGCATGTAGTCGCCGTTTTCATCCTTGGGGATATAGAAATCATTCTCGCCGATGTAATAGACGCGATCATAACTGACCGGGTCGCCGTTCTGATCGGTAAGCCCGTTGCGCGGCAGGACCATGATGGCACCAGACATGCCGGACACAACGTGCCACGGGATCATCGGGCCACCGGGGGCGCAGTGATAAACAAATGTGCCAGCGCGGGTTGCTTTGAACCGCAAGACAACCTTTTCACCGGGGTTGATCAGCGTCAGCGCCCCACCACCCAACGCGCCGGTTGAGGCGTGAAAGTCGATGTTGTGCTGCATCAGATTGTCAGGGCCGTTATAAAGCGTCAGTTCGACATAGTCGCCTTCGTGTACCACCATCAACGGACCCGGCATCGAGCCATCAAATGTCATAGCCTGAAGATAAACGCCGTCTTCGACCTGTACTTCTTTTTCGATGATATTCATTTCGAATTCGACGATACGCGGGCCGGTTGATGCAACTTGCTCGTGCTCATGCACAAAGGGTGGCGCGACCAGCTTATGTTTAATGCGCGGCATGTTGCTAAGGTCAGTGTCGGTTCCGTCGCGATAATCAGCCGCCGCTGCGGCATTGGCTAGAACGATAGGGGCACTGGCCGCAATGGCTGCTCCCATCAGGGTGGCTCTGCGTGTTAACATCTTATGACCTTTCAGGGTGCGTTAATTTCAACCCTGAGATAGTGCCTCGGACCCCGGCTTTCTTTGTTCTGGCACAACCTAAGAACCGGAATTCTGCTTGGGCGCACCGCTTTTGACCAAATAAGTCTCAGGCTATTTGGCCCAACGCCCACCGCCATCCATATCAATAACTGTACCAGACAAATAATGCACGTTTGGCGACGCTAACATTACCGCAAGTGAAGCCACCTCTTGAGGCGCTTTGGGGCGGCCAAATGGAAAAGATTCGGCGTCAATCAGGTCTTTCCAACGTCCCGCATCACCAAATTTCGCCGCGGCCTCGTCTTTCAGCCGGTCGGTCATCCGGTCTGTCAATGTGGGGGACGGGTTGATGCCAAAAACCCGGACATTGTGGTCGGGCGTCGCAGCCCCGATCGCATTGGTAAACCCGATCAAGGCGGCATTTCCCGCAGCACCGATGATATAGCCGGGATGAACAGCGCGCCCGCCCATACCGATAATATTGATCACTGTACCAGAGCCGCGTTTGGTCATCATCGGTACATACAGCTTGCACAGATGCACATAGCCCCAGAATTTCAGATCAAAGCCAGTGCGCCAGTCCTCCATCGACAAATCCTCAAGCGAGCCGCTTTTGATGGCGCCCGCATTATTGACCAGAATGTCGATGTCAGGGGCTGAGGCGAACAGCGCTTCGCGCGCAGCATCGTTACTTAGATCAGCCACGATGTAATCTACCTTGGCCCCGGTTGTCTTGGCGATCTGTTCAGCCTGTTTGATCAGGACAGCTTTGCGTCGGGCGACCAAAGTCACACGCGCGCCTTCGCGGGCAAAATGTTCAGCTATGGACAGGCCGATACCCTTTGAGGCTCCGGTCACCAATACATGTTGTCCTGCTAGGTTCAGATTCATAATACATCCTGTGGTTAGATCGGGTTTGAACTCGAAGCGGGCTTTGCACAGTGAAACCGCGACGAATTTTACGCTAGCCTGTGATGTGAAGACTGACAATGTTCACGACTTCGGGGTTCATGACTTTGGGCGTTGGATCAGATACTGAACCGTTGCCCCTACGGGTTTCTGGCGCTACACCGCGCGCCATGACACAGCCAACCCGACCACACCGCAATTTCTATGGCCGATTTAAGGGAAAATCCCTAAAATCCAGCCAGAAAACCTATCTGAACGAGGATCTGGCCGCATTGTCGCCCGGTGCCGTTAGCTGGGAAGAAAACCCTGACCGTAACAATCTGGACCTCAAGGCGCATTTTGATGACAAACCCGTCTGGCTTGAAATTGGTTTTGGTGGAGGCGAACATCTGGTGCATCAGGCGCAAAACAATCCGGATGTTGGCATCATCGGGGCCGAACCCTATATCAATGGCGTCGCCATGTTGTTGGGCAAAATCCGCCGCGCCAAGGTTGATAATCTGGCCGTCCATCCCGGTGATGCGCGCGATTTGTTTGATGTGCTGCCAGATGCCTCGATCTCGCGTGCGTTTCTGCTTTATCCGGACCCCTGGCCAAAAAAACGCCACCACCGCCGCCGCTTTGTCACGCCGGAACATTTGTTGCCCTTAGCCCGTGTTCTGAAACCCGGAGCCATTCTGCGCGTTGCCACAGACATTCCCGACTACGTGCGCCAATCCTTGGAAGAAGTCCCCAAAGCCGGGTTTGATTGGCTTGCCGACGGCCCTGCGGACTGGCGCGCACCTTGGGATGACTGGTTGTCGACGCGATACGAACAAAAAGCGCTGCGCGAGGGACGAGTCCCGCATTACCTGACATTTCAAAGACACGATTGATTAAGGCAGGGCTGAGGTCTGGACCGTCCCGACCCAATTCGCTAAGCCGTTATTAACAGATCAAACCAAAGGAATTTCCATGTCCGGCCACGGTACTGCGATCCCAATGCGTTCTTCTCCTTGTGGCCCGCTAATGGGGCTGGCCGAGGTGCCCGGCGACAAATCCATATCACACCGATCGTTGATATTGGGTGCGCTGGCTGTCGGTGAAACCAAAATATCCGGCCTGCTGGAAGGCGAAGACGTGTTGGATACCGCCCGCGCTATGCGCGCGTTTGGCGCCGAAGTGACGGATCACGGCGGCGGCAACTGGTCGGTGTTTGGTGTTGGCGTCGGTGGATTTGGTGAACCCGATCAGGTCATTGATTGCGGCAACTCTGGCACCGGAGTGCGTTTGATCATGGGCGCGATGGCGACCTGTCCGATTACTGCGACCTTCACGGGTGACGCCAGCCTGAACAGCCGCCCGATGGCGCGGGTCACTGACCCGTTGGCCCTGTTCGGCGCGCAGACTGTGGGCCGCGCAAGGGGCCGTTTGCCGATGACCATCGTTGGTGCGGAAAACCCGGTGCCCGTGAATTATGAGGTGCCAGTGCCGTCTGCACAGGTAAAATCTGCGGTTTTGTTTGCGGGTCTGAACACGCCCGGCCAGACTGTTGTCGTTGAAAAAGAAGCCACCCGCGATCATACCGAACGTATGCTGGCCGGGTTTGGTGCCACCATCACCACCGAAGAAACCAATTCGGGGCGTATCATCACCCTGACCGGTCAGCCCGAACTGAAACCGCAAACCATTGCGGTTCCGCGTGACCCCTCCAGTGCGGCCTTTCCGGTTTGTGCGGCGTTGATTGTACCTGGCTCGGACGTTCTTGTTCCCGGCATTGGCCTGAACCCAACCCGCTCTGGATTGTTCACCACACTGCGTGAAATGGGCGCTGATCTAAGCTATGAAAACGAACGCATCGAAGGCGGCGAACCGGTGGCTGATTTGCATGCGCGGTATTCGCCCAACATGAAGGGCATCAGCGTGCCGCCCCATCGCGCGGCCAGTATGATCGACGAATATCCGGTTCTGTCGGTTGTGGCGGCCCATGCCACGGGTGTGACAATGATGGAAGGCGTCAAAGAACTGCGCGTCAAGGAAAGCGACCGGATCGCCGCCATGGCGACGGGCCTGCGCGCCTGTGGTGTAACGGTCGATGATGGCCCGGACTGGTGGTCTGTGACAGGTATGGGACCGGGAGGAATGCCGGGTGGGGCCACCTGCGTCAGCCATCTGGATCATCGGATTGCTATGTCGTTCATGATTGCTGGCATGGCCGCACAAAATCCGGTTTCAGTGGATGATGGCACCCCCATTGCCACCTCGTTCCCGATTTTTGAACCGCTGATGGCCGATTTGGGCGCTCGACTGGACCGGAGCTCAGATTGATGCCCCGCAAAATCGCCTATTGGATCGTCTTTGCCGTAACGCTGGCGATTTATCTGACGATGCTGACCTGGACGTTGCCCGGTATCAGTGCCGATGCTGCGGGGTTGGTGCCGTTTGATATGCGCCCCATGGGCTATACTTTGGATGAGGCGCGTGAATTTTTGACCGCTTTGGGGGACAAGGGGCGCGACCTTTATCTGGGTCCGCAGGCTTTACTAGATCTGTTCTATCCTCTGGCATTGGCGATTACCTTGGTCGGAGCCGTGTCCGTGTTGATCACAGACTGGCGTCTGCGCGGCGTTTTGTACATTTTCATTCTGGGTGGCATGTTGGCGGATTACACCGAAAACACATTTGTCGCTCTGATGCTTGAATATACCGAACCTGTTCCAGACAGGTTGGTCAGCCTTGCCAGCAAAGCCACCGTGGTTAAATCGGTCCTGACCGGATTGGTCATGATCGCCGTACTGGGCGGGTTGATCTTAGCAGCGTCAAGACGCTGGTTCCGAAAATGACCGCTCCGTTTACCATCGCGGTTGACGGTCCTGCTGCAGCGGGCAAGGGCACGATTTCCAAAGCGGTTGCTGAACATTTTGGCCTTGCTCATCTGGATACCGGGCTACTTTACCGTGTCGTCGGAGCCAAAACCCTGACTGGAACCGACGCCATTGCGGCGGCGCTTGCGCTGCGGGCCGAAGACCTGGCCGCCGCTAATCTGCGCACGCCCGAGGTTGCTCAAGCCGCATCAAAAGTTGCAGTCATCGCCGAAGTTCGCGCTGCATTGATTGATTTTCAGCGTGCATTCGCGCGCCGGGCCGGAGGGGCGGTGTTGGATGGGCGTGACATCGGAACTGTGATTTGCCCACAAGCCGAGGCAAAGCTGTTTGTGACAGCAAGTGCCGAAATCCGCGCCCATCGCCGCTGGCTAGAGCTAACCGAAACCGGACATGATGTGACGCCTGACGAAGTGCTGACCGATGTGAAAGCCCGTGATGAGCGTGACACAAACCGTGCCGAGGCTCCGTTAAAACCGGCTCGGGATGCGGTGCAGATCGACACCTCAGAGATGAGCATTGCAGATGCGATTTCGGCCGCTATTGTTGCAGTTTCCGACAAACGTCCTCAGCGCTGATAAGGATTTCGCACCATGAAACATCGTCAGATGGGCCGCGATGGCCCAACTATTTCGCCAATCGGTGTCGGTGCCATGTCATTTTTCGATTTCTACGGCCCTACAACCGAAGCTGCCAGTCATGCGATTTTGGACACCGCCATCGAATTGGGCGTGACGCATATTGATACGTCCAATATCTATGGCAAAGGACGTTCGGAAATGGCGATCGGAAGCTATTTCAAAGCCAATCCTACGGCACGTGACGGGTTTCACATCGCAACCAAGGCCGGTATCTCGCAAGGCACTGAGGGCAAACGTGGGTTTGACAACTCAGCCGAACATCTTGCGGCTGAACTGGACAAGTCGCTGGCGCGCATGGGAATTGATCATGTCGATCTTTTCTATGCCCATCGCCGTGATCCTTCTATTCCGATCGAAGAAGCGACGGAAAATCTCTCGCATTTGGTCAAATCAGGAAAAACCCGTTCTATTGGGTTCTCTGAAATCGCACCAAGCAGTTTGCGTCGGGCAGCGGCAGTACATCATATCGCGGCGGTGCAATCGGAATACTCGTTGGCATCCCGCAATCCTGAACTTGGGCTGGTTCAGACCTGTGCTGAACTGGGCACAGCATTGGTTGCATTCTCACCTGTCGGCCGTTCGTTGCTGACAGATAATCCGCTGTCGCGTGAGACGATTTCCGGGCTTGCCTTTCTTACGAACAACCCCCGGTTTCAAGATCCGAACCTGACGGCCAATCTGCGGATCACAGATAGGTTCCGCAAACTTGCGGCCGACATGGAAACCCCGACCGCCGCCTTGGCCATTGCATGGCTATTGCATCAGGGCGACCATATCATTCCGATCCCCGGCACCCGGTCTGTAACCCATTTCCGAGAACTGGCCGCCGGGATGAATTTGTCGCTGTCGACCGACGATCTTGCCGCAATAGATAAGGTACTGCCAGTCGGCTGGGCGCATGGAGATCGGTACAATGCCGCTCAATGGGTCGGGCCAGAGCGATATAGCTAAGGCTTGTTTCGGACGAGATCGAATCGCCTGCGCCAGTTGCAAAAATACGCTGGTATTCGGAAAGTCCGCTGCCCGATTGCCCCCCGACTTTTCTGATGGAACGCCTGGGCGTCAAACGAAGAGTCCAAACAAGGGGCCGGATCACACCATCAGCCGCATTTACGCGCCGATCTAAAGGGGCGCTTTGGGCTTTTGACTTGCCAGCCGACAGATTCTCGCCTATAGGCAGCCTGTCTAAGCGGCGATAACAGTTGCGGATGAGGAATATGAGTGGGGTCGGTCTTCCGGCCCTTGTTTGTTTTTCATGCCGAATTCATCGCAAAAGACCAATTGAAACCGAAAGACCGGCGGAGACAACCGCCCGGCCCGAAACAAGTAACAAAGGAAACCGAGACCCTAATGGCTCAAGACACATCTATGGAGGAATTC
>JAHRVZ010000377.1 GCA_019090405.1 Paracoccaceae bacterium | reverse complement strand
GGCGAAGTTGTGCTGATGCAGCCCAACACGAATGGCGGCAATGCGTTGCTTTGGGCGGCTGGGCCGCTAATGTTGTTTATATCCGCGCTTTTGGGTTGGCTTTATGTGCGGCGACGATCCCGCGCAATCGTGCCCCAGGACCTGGCACTTAACGAACAGGAACACGAGCGACTGCGTCAAATTATGGACGAATGACGCGCCGTCGCTCTTTTATTGATCCGGACACTGCGTAAACTTGGCGCAGTCATATAACACGATGAGGTTGGCATGGACTATCAGACAATAACTCTGGACATTACTGACGGTGTGGGCGTTCTGACGCTGAACCGGCCCGACAAAATGAACTCGCTGACGACGCAAATGCGGGCCGAAATTGCCTATGCGATGAAAGCTGCCGCCGAAACGGCGAAGGTCATTGTGCTGACCGGATCGGGTGGCGCATTTTGTACCGGGCAGGATCTTGGAGATAGTGGTGATCCGACCGAGGCTGATCTAGAGCGCACGCTGCGAGAAGAATATATGCCGATGCTTGAGGCAATTTATAATTGTCCGGTGCCAACAATTTCAGCCGTCAACGGACCGGCAGCTGGGGCAGGGGCCAATCTGGCACTGACTGCAGATGTGGTGATTGCAACGGATTCTGCATATTTCATGCAGGCATTTACCCGTATCGGCCTGATTCCGGACGCAGGTGGTACCTGGTTCTTGCCGCGCCAGATGGGAATGGCCAAGGCAATGGGCGCGGCTTTGTTTGCGGATCGGATAAGTGCGCGACAGGCCGACAAAATGGGTATGATCTGGGAAGCGGTCGAGGATGATGCGTTTGACGTACATTGGCGCAAACGCGCGGCCCAACTGGCGGCAGGACCAACGGTTGCCTATCGCGCGGTCAAAGAATCCATTCGCAGTACTTATGGCAACACACTAGAGGAACAGCTGAACCTTGAGGCACATTTTCAGGGGCAATGCGGCAGAACTCGGGATTTTCAGGAAGGCGTCGTGGCATTCATTGAAAAACGTCCGGCGAAATACGAAGGCCGCTAAAGGTCGCATGTTTTCAAATAAAAACGCCTCGTTCCTGATTGGAACGAGGCGCTAATTTTTTAAGTGACGTAAGGTCTAGCGGTTTTCAATATCCACATAATCGCGGCTTGATTCACCCAAATACAACTGACGCGGACGGCCAATTTTATTCTGCGGATCAGCGATCATTTCTTTCCACTGAGAAATCCAGCCAACGGTGCGCGCCGTAGCAAAGATTGCAGTGAACATTGATGTTGGAAAGCCCATCGCCTCAAGAATGATGCCCGAATAGAAATCGACATTCGGGAACAGCTTTTTGTCAGTGAAATAAGGATCGGCCAGTGCCTGAGCCTCAAGCTCTTTGGCGACTTGCAGGATTGGATTGTTCTCGACACCCAGCAATTCCAGAACTTCGTCAGCGGACTGTTTCATCACCTTGGCGCGTGGGTCAAAGTTTTTGTAAACCCGATGGCCAAAGCCCATCAGACGGAATGGATCATTCTTGTCCTTGGCGCGGGCGATGAATTCAGGAATGCGGTCAACCGTGCCGATTTCGTTCAGCATTTCCAGACAGGCCTGATTGGCACCACCATGTGCCGGTCCCCACAGACAGGCGATGCCAGCTGCGATACAGGCAAACGGGTTGGCACCAGACGACGACGCCAGACGGACGGTCGAGGTCGAGGCGTTTTGTTCATGATCCGCGTGCAGCGTGAAAATCCGGTCCATGGCGCGGGACAAAATCGGGTTCACTTCGTAATCTTCGGCCGGAACCGCGAAACACATGCGCAGGAAGTTCGACGCATAATCCAGATCATTGCGCGCCGACACAAACGGCTGACCGATTGTGTATTTATACGCCATCGCCGCAATGGTCGGCATCTTGGCGATTAGGCGGATCGACGCGACTTCGCGCTGCCAGGGGTCAGTGATATCGGTACTGTCGTGATAAAACGCTGACAATGCGCCGACCACACCAACCATAATCGCCATCGGCGGAGCATCGCGGCGGAAACCGCGGAACAGGTTGTGCATCTGTTCATGCAACATCGTGTGACGTGTCACCCGTGTTTCAAAATCCTCAAGCTGTTCGGCAGAAGGAAGTTCACCGTAAAGCAGTAGATAACAGACCTCAAGATAATGCGACTTTCCGGCCAACTGGTCGATCGGATAGCCACGGTGCAGCAATTCGCCCTTATTGCCGTCAATAAAGGTAATAGTGCTGTCACAGCTTGCGGTAGATGTGAAACCCGGGTCATAGGTAAACACACCAGCCTGCGAATAAAGTTTACGGATATCAACAACATCCGGCCCGACAGTCGGGGAAAAAATGGGTAACTCATAAGATTCGCCATTCAGGCTTAGCGTCGCGTTTTTCTTGGTATCTGTCATATTCGTCCCTTTCTTATGTCCGACTTATCCAGTCGTTTCCTGCGCCATCCCGCTGAATGGCAACGAAAAACGTCCCCTTTGGGTCGGTCGTATATTTGCAATATTACCCAAATATGAAGATTGGGTTCAGCCTGCTGCATCTGCCAGTCGGGCCAGCGTTTCATCGCGCCCCAATACCAGCATCATATCATAGACCGAAGGTGTCACTGCCCGGCCAGCCAAAGCGGCCCGCAGCGGTCCGGCCAATTTGCCGAACTTGGTGTTTTGCGCTTGCGCAAAGACCCCCAGAACCTCCTCCAGTTCACTACGAGACCACTTAGCATTTTGCAACTGCGGCGTCAATTCCGACAGTATACCACGGGATACATCATCCAGCGACTTTGCGGATTTCTCGTCTGGGACAATTGGGCGTGAAATTAAGGCAAAATGAGCCTTTTCAATCAGTTCTGGCAGTGTTTTTGCCCTTTCCTTGAGGCAATACATCGCAGTTTCAAGCGCATCTTCCTGAACTGGCGACAAAGCAGGTAAATTTGCTGCCGCAAGGTAATTCACTATTTCGTGCCGCAGTGCAGCGTCATCCGTGATCGCAATATGTTGTCCACAGAGGTTTTCCAGTTTTTTCAGGTCAAACCGTGCCGGGCTTTTGCCGATTCCATCCAGATCGAACCAGTCCAACGCCTGTTCATCGGTGAAAAATTCGTCATTCCCATGCGACCAGCCCAACCGTGTCAGATAATTGCGCATGCCTGCCGCGGGATAGCCCATGGCCTGATATTCCTGCGCCCCCAATGCCCCGTGCCGCTTGCTTAGCTTTTTGCCATCCGGCCCGTGGATCAGCGGGATATGTGCCCAAACCGGTACGGTCCAACCCATCGCCTGATAGATCGTCATTTGCCGCGCGGCGTTGTTCAGATGGTCATCACCACGGATCACATGTGTCACGCCCATATCGTGGTCATCCACCACCACGGCCAGCATATATACCGGAGTACCGTCGCTGCGCAGCAGAACCATATCATCCAATTGCGCATTGCTGATCGTCACGTCACCCTGCACCTGATCGCGGATTACCGTTTCCCCGTCCTGTGGTGCCTTGATGCGGATCACATAAGGGGCATCCGGATGCGTCGATTCTTTGGCATCGCGCCAGGGCGAACGAAACAAGGTGCTGCGCCCTTCGGCGCGTGCGGCTTCGCGAAACGCAGCAATTTCTTCCTGAGTCGAGAAACATTTATAGGCTTTGCCCTCGGTCAGCAGTTGATGCGCCACCTCGGCATGGCGGTCCGCGGCTTCAAACTGGCTGATGACATCGCCGTCATGATCCAGCCCCAGCCATGCCATGCCCTCAAGAATCGCGGCAGTCGCCTCGGGGGTTGAACGATTGCGGTCCGTGTCTTCGATCCGCAACAGGAATTTGCCACCGCGACCACGGGCGTAAAGCCAGTTGAACAGCGCAGTGCGGGCACCGCCAATATGCAAAAAACCAGTGGGGGACGGGGCAAAACGGGTGACAACTGTGTCAGGCATAAGGATTTACCTTTTGGTAACCATGTGGGGAATAGAATTGGCACGTTTTAGCTGGCCGGACAGCGGGGGGCAAGCATCGGTGTTATCGCAGCCTTAGACCGCCTGTTGCTTGAGCAGCGCGGATATTTGTTCGCATGGTCTCCTGTCTGTTTGGCCTGCGGCATCGGATGGTATTTTCTGCTACAAAGCGAACCCGGATGGCTGTTTTATTGCATCGTGCTTGGGGCAGGGGCCATCTGTGCAGCCGCTGCTGTGCGTTGGCCGGGGGGATTGGCGGCGCTTGGCTGGGCCATCGCATTGCTGGCGGCGGGCTTTGGTCTTGCTGGTCTGCGCGCCCACAGCGTGTCCGAACCGGTGTTAAATTGGCGCTACTACGGTCCCGTAGAGGGGCGGATTGTGGCGTTGGACCGGTCGGCGTCGGACGCGGTTCGGATGACTTTAGACCGCGTGATTCTACGCGACGTGCGCCCAAGCCGCACGCCGGACCGGGTGCGATTGTCGTTGCACGGACCTCCTGCAACGCTTGCGCCGGGGCAACGGGTTATGACCACAGGCCACCTGTCACCGCCACAAGGTCCGGCGGAACCGGGGGGCTTTGATTTTCGACAATACGCATGGTTTCAAGGGCTTGGAGCTGTAGGATATACCCGAAACCCGGTACTGACGGTTGCCCCGGCGATGGATGGTATTACGGGATTGAGGGTGTTTTCATTGCGTATGGCGATCTCGGCGCGGATCCAGCAAATATTGCCCGGTGATGTTGGCGGGTTTGCAGCCGCCGTTACCACCGGAGATCGAAGTGCTATCAGCCAGAGCGCGCTTAACGCGCTGCGTGCCAGCAATCTGGCGCATTTGCTGGCCATTTCGGGGCTGCATATGGGGTTGTTGGCAGGCTTTGTGTTTGGGCTTTTGCGTTTGATATTGGTGATGGTTCCCGCGATTGGCCTGCGCATAGCGGTCAAGAAAATAGCAGCAATCGGCGCGTTGATAACTGCGGCCGGCTATCTGGCCCTATCGGGCGGCAACGTCGCAACCGAACGGGCCTTTGTCATGGTTGCGGTGGTGCTGTGCGCGGTGTTGCTGGACCGGCGGGCGTTGTCACTGCGGGCAGTGGCGATGGCGGCGTTGATAGTGCTGAGCCTGCGGCCCGAAGCGTTGCTGGGACCGGGCTTTCAGATGTCGTTTGCGGCAACAACCGCATTGATCGCGGTGTTTGGTTTGTTGAGGGATGGCAATATCAATTTGGGTCCAAACTGGCTGAAACCGGTGTTGGGCGTGGTGATTTCTTCGGCAGTGGCGGGGGCGGCAACAGCGCCAGTGGGGGCGGCGCATTTCAACACGGTGTCGCAGTACGGGCTGATTGCCAATCTTTTGTCGGTGCCGTTGATGGGTATTCTGGTGATTCCTGCTGCGGTTATGGCGGCCTGTCTTGCGCCCTTTGGCCTTGAGGCATTGCCGCTACAGGCAATGGGGCTTGGGTTACGATGGATATTGGGTGTGGCGCATTGGGTTGCGGGGATGGACGGCGCGCAGCGTCATGTTGTCAGCCCCGGACCGTGGGTGTTGCCGATTCTGGCTCTTGGTTTGCTCTGGGTGATTCTGTGGCAGGGGCGCGTGCGCTGGGTTGGGGTTTTGCCTGCAATATTGGCCTTTTGGTTGTGGTCCGGTGCAGAACGCCCTGCGGTTTTGATTGCTGACAACGGCGGGCTGGTTGGGGTTTTGACCAAACAGGGCCGTGCGCTCAGCAAACCGAAAGGCAGTGGATTTGTCGCCAAAGTCTGGCTTGAGAATGACGGAGACGGGGTGCAGCAGGATACGGCGGCACAGCGTTGGCCAGAAAGTGAACCCAAAATTCGAGTGTTCGAGATGGAGTTTGGTGAAATCGTGCACCTGAACGGAAAACGCGCAGCGGCTGACTTTGAGAGCTGCAAGCCGGAGCAATTGGTGATTTCATCGGTGGAACTTAAACTAAGCGGACCTTGCGAAGTGTATGATCCCAAGCGTTTACGCAAAACCGGAAGTCTGGCAATTCGCAAAGGTCAGATATCTACCGCGCGGTCGGTGTCGGGCGACAGAATCTGGAATACGCAATCGCCCCGACGCAGCGCATCAAAACAATAGTCTGCTCAATACGTGCGGATCAGGCCAACAAGACGACCCTGAACTTTGACCTGTTCTTGCGGATATACCCGGGTTTCATAGGCCGGATTTGCGGCCTCAAGCGCGATGGCACTGCCCCGGCGCATAAGCCGTTTTAGCGTTGCCTCGTGATCTTTGACCAATGCGACAACAATGTCACCACTATCGGCGACTGATGTTTCCCGGATCACCACGACGTCGCCATCATTGATCCCGGCGTCGATCATCGAATCACCCTTTACCTCAAGCGCGTAATGTTCGCCCGACGACGACAGCATTTGCGCTGGCACCGCAACCTGGTGGGACACCTGACTGATTGCCTCGATCGGGACACCGGCAGCGATGCGGCCCATCACGGGCAATTCAACTGCCTGAATGGTCACGGGGTCGGCATTTGCCGGGATTGATGCAGGACGATCCCCTCGGATTACGCGCGGAACAAATCCTGTTGTTGGTTCGCCTCCCAAGCTTTCGGGTAGACGTACAATTTCGATGGCGCGGGCACGATGCGCCAAGCGCCGGATAAAACCACGTTCTTCCAAAGCGGTGATCAGGCGGTGAATGCCCGATTTACTGCGCAAATTCAGCGCGGTCTTCATTTCATCAAAACTGGGGGGTACGCCGTCGCGTTTCACCCGTTTTTGAATAAATTCCAACAAATCCAGTTGCTTCTTGGTCAACATTGGTCACACCTCAATCACCTGCGTTCCCATTTGTTCTACGCATGTTCTTGTTTTGTGTCAACGTTATTACATT
>JAHRVZ010000376.1 GCA_019090405.1 Paracoccaceae bacterium | reverse complement strand
TATGATCCCAAACAGGCCGTTTTGCCAAACCTTCCGGGTGCTGCGGATTTCAATATTCTGGCTCAGCCCGCTGAAATCGCGGCCATTGCGGCGGCCAATGAACTGGAACCTGTGACTTTGACAGACACAGAAGTTTCCCAAATTATGGCGTTTCTGGAGACATTAACCGATGAACATAGCCTCACCGGGCGTATGGGCATTCCGCAAACTGTTCCCAGCGGGTTGCCGGTTGATCGCTAGCGGCTAATCGTAAGGCGTTGATTGGCCACGGCTTTGGTCCAGTCCGATACGGCACCTTCTGGCCAGATAACGCGAATTTTGACATCCTTGGCTTTGCCTAACCCAAAATGTTCAGGCCCGGCGGTTCCGCCGGCATGGCCACCTCCGACTGTAATCTCACGCGTGTCGATTTGGCTGCTGTCATCCAGTTCGATCCATGCCCCTACGGCGTTCACGTTTGGCGCAGGCTGAGACAGCGTGACCGACAGCCATCCACCAGAGTCAGGCGTTACATTCTGATAAATCTCCAAAGGCGCTCGGCGGTTAAGAACCGCGATATCCAGCAATCCGTCATTGTTCATATCCGCAAAAACCGCGCCGCGACCCCGATGCAAACTGGCAAGACCCGCAGGTCCACCACCTTCGGCAAATGTGCCGTCGGGGTTTTGCAGCAACAAGTTGTTGGGATCATCCATCGCGCTGCCAGGCATTTGTTCGACATTGCCTTTGGTGATGAAAATATCGTCCCGCCCATCATTCTGCACATCGCCAAACGCAATATGCCACCCGGTCGAGGGCCGCCCATCGCCGCCCAGATACGGACGCTGCGCTGTGGTTCCCAGTGCATAGGGAACATCTTCAAACCGGGGTGTGTCGGCGCCATTGCTTAGGCGTTGCAGACGTTGATCGCCCATTGAGGACATAAAAACCTCGGGCAATCCATCGTGGTCCAGATCGCGGCTGGCGATGCCCATGCCCCAAAGTCGGTGATCCTGCCAGCCGTCATTTATGTCATAAAGCCGCGGGGTGGGGTCCATCGCCCATAGCTGTTCCTGCCCCTGATCCACATAATAATGCCGGTCATTGCTGACCCGCAGATCGGCGCGTCCGTTTCGGCCCCAATCGCTGAACAGCATCGATAGCGGGCAGTACCCCGGCGCCAGTTGGCTGGGCGCAGCATAGCGGTCGCCCTCGGGGCCGCGTTCAGGACGGTACAGATCGTTGACATCGCAGGCCCGGAACGGACCATCTGGGTCAGAGCGGTCTACATAATTGCCAAAGGCAAGCGTGGGTAGGGTTTGTTCGCCCTCCCATGTGGCGGAAAACGCGGTGGTCCAGCGGTCGGGGGCAGTGAAACCAATATCCTCAAACCGGGAAAACGAGCAATCCGGACCGCCCCTCAGCAATAGGTTTTCCCCAACCCGCAAAAGTGCAAGATCCAGAAATCCGTCATTGTCGATGTCCAGCGGATAGGCGCCGTTCACCGCCGTCAGATTTAACGCGGCTGGCGTGTCTTGCACGAAATGAACCCTGTCCTGGGTCGATTGATTGCGCAATAAAACCGACTTGTTGCTGCCACCAGCCGCGAACAGGTCAACCAGCCCGTCACCGTCACAATCAAACGCTGCCAGACCACCGCCAACAAAATGCTCCCAACCGCCGGCATAGATGTGGTCGGGCGTATCAATTGGGCGGAACAGGGGATCGGCAGCGGCAGAAAACGCAAAGCTAAGGGAAAGAGGCAGGAGCAGTTTAAGCCGCATGTTCATTCAATTCCGAAAGCGCGATTTCAGACACATTATCAAGAGCATAGGCCGCAGCCCCTCGGGCCCACATCAGGTTTCCCCATTTGTGAATGACCACCTCGGGCGGGGCTTTGTCGATCTGCACAATGGATTTGCGCATCTCGGCAATCACAGGATCCGCGTACAAATGGTCAGACTGCATCTGCTCGCCTGCCAGAATAATCAGTTGCGGGTCAAAGATGTTGACCAGATTCGCCAACCCCAGCGCAAACACCCTGCCGGCGCGATAAACAATACTTTTGGCCGTCGCCTCACCGGCTTTGGCATCCCTTAGCAACGCCTCGATCGTTTCGCCCGGATCGGCGTTGGGGTCAGCACCCGGCATGGTCATCGCTTCGCGCACCAGCGCGTAATCACCGACATAGGCCTCAAGACAGCCGCGCTGGCCACATCGACACAACGCCCCATCCAGATGCACCTTGGTGTGCCCAAATTCAGCTCCGCAGCCACGCGTGCCGCGATAAATTTCGTTGCCAATGACCAACCCCATGCCAACGCCGCTTTCGATGGTCACGACGATGAAATCAGAATGCGACTGACCCAGACCAAAGGCTTTTTCGGCAACCGCGACCAGATTGGCGTCATTGTCAATAAAGCTGGGCAGGCCAAGCGTTTGGGTCAGCAATTTGCCAAATTCAACGTTGCGTTGCGACAGCGACGGTGACCAATATACCAACCCGTGGGCAGCATCTACGATCCCGGCAATCCCAATGGCAGAGCCAGATATATCAGCCATGGTATAACCCGCCGATTGCGCCAGCTGATCAACCGCATTCAAGACGGCATTTGCAAGTTCCTGCGGCTCAAATGTGGCGCGCGACAGTTCTGTTTCCAAGGTGTCGATCTGGGCTCCGGCGAAATCCAGAAGAACAAGCGACAGCCGGTTATTTGAAATCTTTGCGCCCACGACAAGATGTGAATCACCGCGAATTACAAGATCGACACGGGGTCGCCCACGGCGCCCTTCTGGTTCGGCCGATTCTCGTGGTACTTCGCGAATCAAGCCATTTTGCAATAGCTCGGCGGTGATTGTTGTCACGGTTGCCCGGCTGATCCCGGTAATGTCAGACAGTTCGATCCGGGGGATGGGTCCGGTCCTGCGAATCTGCTCCAGCAGTTTTCGACGCCCATTTTCACGTTGTTTATCAGACATTTAACGGCTTTCTTTTTTGCAAGCAGAGTCTTAGGTTTGAACGCAGTATTGTGGCATTCAAGGCCATCCACTTGGCGACCAACAAAGAGTTTTGTCCAGACTATCCGATTTAATTTGATTTTCAAATTAAAATACCTCACCATCGCGCGACTTGCGTTGCGAATCCATTTATTCACATCGCAACAATAGATTTGGAGGGAGTCAAAATGAAACTATTTACAACCGCAGCAGCGATTATCACGGGTGTCGTTATTGGCACGACCGCGATGGCCGCTGATATCATCGTTGGCGTAAGCTGGTCGAATTTCCAGGAAGAACGCTGGAAAACAGATGAAGCCGCCATCAAGGCCGAACTGGACGCCCTTGGCGCAAAATACATCTCGGCTGACGCGCAAAGTTCGTCATCCAAGCAGTTGTCAGATGTTGAAAGCCTGATCGCTCAGGGTGCAACGGCGCTGATTATTCTGGCACAGGACGCTCAGGCGATTGGTCCAGCCGTTCAGGCCGCAGCGGACGAAGGTATTCCTGTTGTTGGTTATGACCGTCTGATCGAAGACCCCCGCGCATTCTATCTGACATTCGACAACGTCGAAGTTGGCCGGATGCAGGCGCGTGCGGTTCTGGCAGCAGCACCAACAGGTCGCTATGTCATGATCAAAGGCTCGCCAACCGATCCAAACGCAGATTTCCTGCGCGGTGGTCAGCAGGAAATCATTCAGGCCG
>JAHRVZ010000375.1 GCA_019090405.1 Paracoccaceae bacterium | reverse complement strand
GCACGGGTACGAATATTGGCGGGGATGTCATCCGCGCCAAGACCGGTGACAAATTCAGCCAGTTGCGGCGCAATCAAAGCCGTTTCGGTGTCAGTGTCTTTAATGTCTTTAGCCATCATAATCGCCTTTTCGGATTACTCATAAATCAATAATTAGAGGCACCAGCACGTGCAGATTCACGCGAATGCACCAATGCGTTGCGTTCAAATGTCATGAAAACGCTGCCGTCCTGTTTGGTGCCAGTGGTGCGCACCGTGACAATCCCCTGACCGGGGCGTGATTTCGATGGGCGCAGCGCCAGAATTTCGGATTCAGCATAAACCGTGTCGCCGGGAAACACCGGGCCGGTCAGCTTGATGTCCTTCCAGCCCAGATTGGCAATCGCCTGACCGCTGACTTCGGGCACGGTCATACCGACGATGATTGCCAGCGTCAGCGCACTGTTGACCAGCGGTTTGCCAAATTCGGTTTGGGCGGCGAAATGCGCATCGCAATGGGCAGGATGCTGGTTCATCGTCAATAATGAGAACTGGATATTGTCCGCCTCGGTGATGGTGCGCCCGGGGCGATGTTCATAGATATTACCGACCTTGAAATCTTCGTAATACAGGCCAATTTCCGCGCGAAAGCGGTTGTCTGAAATCTGTCTCATCTTGGCTCCGGGTTTTCTGGCAGGGTATTTGTCCGGACATTCGTATCATTGGGCAAAAATCCTGTCAACGCGACCGTCACATACCCTGTTACGTCCCTGATCGTAGCATCGGTTGAGATATTGGGCGTGCCATCATTACCGGAATTTTCCGGATAACGGCACAGCTTGTCGCGGTTCCAAAATGCACGGCAACCTCTTCGCGCAGAATTGCTGCCAGTTCATGTTCGCGCTTGAGGATCAGATCACTTGGCGCGCCAATACCAATCGCCATCGGGCGTGAAGTGTGTTTTTCCGGCAAGAGCATCGCAATCAGCCCCGACCCTTTGACCACCCGGTCAACAGAGCGGAAATAGCCCTTGTCACGGATCATCGCCACCGACGTCAGAAATTCACGGATATCGACGGCAGGCACTTCTTCGCCGCGAAACGCATTGATCCGGTGGAACAATGCGCGAATTTCACCGTCTTCCATAGCGCTAAGCAGCACCCGCCCCAATCCGGACGTGCCCAAGGGGCGCCTTGTGCCCAGTGAAATGTGGTAAAGCGTCTTTTTCTTGGGGTTGATGACCTGGGTATATTGCGCCTCGTCACCGTTGCGCGCGCCGACCAGAACCATCTGGCGACTACGCAGCGAAACCGCCTTGAGCAGTTTTTGCAACGCGCCTTCGCCAAACATCATCGGGTCCATCCAGGATCCGATCATCGGCACACGTTCGGTTGGGAAATAGGTGCGGCCATTGGCATCATGCGACAAAAAACCCAGCGAAACCATGCTTTTAAGCAATGCAGACGCGCTGGATTGCGGATAGCCCAACCGTTTGGAAACCTCGACCACATTCAGTGGCTGACGCATTTCGTCAAACAACTCAAGCAATTCAAATGTCCGCGCCACCGATTTGATGACCGGATCGTTCGGGTTATCTACGGACTGTTTTTGATGGGCCATTGTTCCCCCCTTCATTTACTTTCCTGTTCCACCACCCCCGGTGGATGATCCCCTAGCGCAGCCCCAACCCACGCGCGATAATCCCGCGCAGGATTTCACGCGTACCGCCGCGTAGCGAAAAGCACGGCACACTCAGCACCGTCTGGGCCAGAACCGCGTTGTAACTGTCGGCGCTTGCGGGACTTGCAGGCCGGGACAACAGGCTGCGGGCAAGGCGCGGCACATCCTGTTCATAGATCGCCCCCAGATCCTTGACGATGGTCGCCTGAAGCAACGGGTTTTCGCCCCGATCCAATAGCCCGGCGACCGACCGGGACATTCGCCGCAGCACCATCAGATGCGCGGCAAGGCGGCCAACTTCGATTTCCTGCTGTTCGGTCGGGTCTTGGCGCACAAGCGCAATCATCTGCTCGATCAGAGCAAAGGACGACAGGAACCGCTCTGGTCCGCTGCGCTCGAATGCCAGCTCGCTCATCACCTGATCCCAGCCACCACCCAAAGTGCCAATCAAAGCGTCACCCTCAAGCAGCACGTTGTCAAAGATCACTTCGTTGAAATGATGTTCGCCTGCCATGTCTATTACCGGACGGATGGTGATGCCTTTGGTGTGCTTCAGATCGACCAGAAACTGGCTCATCCCGCCGTGGCGGTCAGTCTTGTCAGCTGTAGGTTTGTCGGTTCGACAAAACAGGATCATATAGTCGGCCTCGTGGGCATAGGTAGTCCACAGCTTGGTGCCATTGACCCGAAACCCGCCGTTTTCCGGCGTCGCCGTGGTGCGTGTGGCGGCCAGATCCGAACCCGAATCAGGTTCGCTCATGCCGATACAAAAACTACAGGTGCCCGCCGCGACCCTTGGCAGGATATCGCGTTTCTGCGCCTCGGTGCCCTTGGCCAGAATAAGCGGCGCGCTTTGACGATCAGCGATCCAGTGGGCTGCAACCGGCGCTCCGGCACCCAGCATTTCCTCCATCACCACATAGCGTTCCAAAGGACTGCGCCCATGGCCGCCATAGTCCTTGGGCAAGGTCATGCCAACCCATCCCATTTCTGCAATCTTGCGGCTGAAATCCCGGTCATAGCCGTTCCAGGACCGGGCCCGCATCTGTGGCGTGTGATCCGCCATCTCGCGGGCCAGAAATTCGCGAACCTCGCGGCGCAGATCGTCAAACTGTGATCCGGCTGAGGGGGCGGGAAAATCTATCAAAGTCATGCCGCAACCCCTTTGGTTGATGTAGCTGTAACAAAAGTCCAAAAGCTGTCGTCGCTGCCCGCAAGCGCGGCTTTGCCCAAGGTTCGGCTCCAGTCGCGCTCGGTGCCGAATTCATCGCGCCATGACCATATCCGTTTGGTGAAATGATGCAGCGAATGTTCGTCGGTGTAACCGATTGCCCCGTGCACCTGATGCGCCAGCGCCGGGACGATCTGCCCCGCCTCTCCGGTGCGCAGCTTGGCAGCCGCCACCAGATGCCGGGACGGTGTGCCGTCAAAACCGTCAGCGACCATATCGGCCGCAGCGCGTGCCGCTGCAACCTCGCCGGCCATGGTGGCAAGGTATTGCTGAATCGCCTGAAACTTGCCGATCGGGCGGCCAAACTGGACCCGCTCGCCGGCATAAGTGACGCACATGGTCATCACGGTTTCCAGCGCGCCGGCCATCGACTGGCTGCGCAAAAGCGCGCCCATCAGCGTCAGGGTATCAGCTGGCAATGCCACTTGCGCTACCTGATCGGCGCGCAGCGTCAGATCGACCCGGGCACTGTCACGCGCCTCGCCAGCAAGGTTTTGGGCCGCGTCAAATTCCAACCCACCGGCAGGCAGCACCACGACCATGTTTTTGTCCTCATGACTTAGCAATGTGACGATCTGTTCAGCGTTGCGTCCCCACGGCACGGCCGCGATCTGGCCCGAAACCGACCAGCCATCATCCTTTGCGCTCAGGCTCAGAGCTGCCCCGTCAGTCACGCTTTGCAGGCCCGTTGACACTGCCAACCCCGCCTGCGCCTGCAACCAGTTGGCCAGCATGGTTTCCGCCAGCGGCACCGGTACGCCGTGGGCACCGGCAATGCGCACGATGCTTAGCGCGTCACCCACATCAAGACCAAAACCACCCGCATCTTCGGACACCAAAGCCAGCGGCAGGCCGGCTTGTTCTATCTCTTGCCACAAGGACGTCGGCCAGATGCCGGTCGCCGCCTGACT
>JAHRVZ010000029.1 GCA_019090405.1 Paracoccaceae bacterium | reverse complement strand
TGGTTCTTTAATCCGTTTGGCTGGCAGTTGTTATTTTTCACCGGCTTTGGCTTTATGCGCGGCTGGATACCGGCACCCCCGACGTCACGCGCGTTGATGTGGATGTGTATAGCGTTTCTGCTGCTGTCCGCCCCGTTTGGGTCTTGGAAGGTGTTTCAATGGCTGAACGCTGCCAATGGGGACATCGGCGATATCGCCCGGCAAGTCTGGGAAATGGACCGTATATTTAGCGATCAATCCGGTTTCAGCCTGCGGGATAAATCCGACTTTGGCATTTTGCGCTACGCCCATTTTCTGGCGCTGGCCTATCTGGCTTGGATGGTGGCGGGCAAAGACGGCGTGCGACTGAAAGCAACGGGTACTGGAACCGGTGCTCAAATCTGGACGGTAGTTTTGAAAATTGTCACCAAAGTCGGGCAACAATCGCTTGCGGTATTTGTGTTTTCGATGGCGTTGGCCCGGTTAATAGGGTTTGCGTTGGATCAGATCGGGCGCAGTGCGGCCAGTGTTGCGGCTCTGAATTTGCTGGGCATTGCGTTGATCATTGGTGTTGCGTTTCTGGTTGGGTGGTTCAAAACTCAACCTTGGCGGAGCAAACGCACATGATTTTGTCGCGTCGGGCCTTTCTTGCCACCAGTTCGGCCATGACTTTGTTCGCGGCTGCATCGGCGGGCACGGCGGAAATAGCGTTTGACCATGATGTGGTCATTGCGCGGGCCAAAGCACTGGCAGATCAACCCTTTGCTTTGCGAGACCAGATCCCGCAGGACTGGATTGATCTGACATATGATCAATATAAATCCATCTGGTTTCGCCATGATCGCGCGTTGTGGCATGGTACCGATACACCCTACAACGTGGATTTCTTTCACCCCGGGCTGTATTTTCCGCGCCCGATCAAGGTGAATACAGTCGACAAAGGTGTTGCGCGCCCGGTGCTGTTTGATCTGTCGCGCTTTGATCAAAGCGATCAGGTTCCACCGCTGACACTGGATGACACGTTGGGCTATTCCGGGCTGCGTTTGCGCACCGAGTTGACGGAACCCGGCAAAAAGAACGAATTTTGCGTGTTTCAGGGCGCCAGTTATTTCCGCGCCATTGGGTTTGACGCGATTTATGGCCTGTCGGCACGCGGGCTTGCGTTGAAAACCGGCGACCCGATGGGCGAAGAGTTCCCGGATTTCACAGAATTCTGGCTGGAAACCCCCAAGCCCGGTCAACGCAATATCATTTTGCACGCATTGCTGGACAGTCCCAGCGTGACGGGGGCTTACCGGTTTGACATTACTCCGGGCCCCAATTGCGTGATGGATGTGCAGGCGTCCTTGTTTCCGCGCACCGAACTGACGCATGTGGGAATTGGTCCGCTGACTAGCATGTTCCTGTTTGATGAAACCAACCGCACACGGTTTGATGATTTCCGCCCGGCTGTGCACGACAATGATGGCCTGACGATCCAAAACGGCGCTGGCGAAGTGTTATGGCGGCCTTTGGCCAACCCGCAGCGTTTGCAGGTTTCATCGTTTGCCGATGCGTCGCCGCGTGGGTTTGGATTGATGCAGCGGGCGCGCAAACTGTCGGATTTTGCCGATCTGGAAGCATATTACCACAAACGTCCGGGTCTGTGGGTAGAACCCAAAGGTGATTGGGGAAAGGGCGCAGTTACACTGGTTGAAATTCCGTCTGATAAGGAAATTTACGACAATATTGTTGCCTATTGGCGTCCGGCAGCGCCCCTTGGGAAAGGCGAACGCACCGATATATCCTATCGTCTGACATGGGGCGAAACCGCGCCCTTTGACAGTGGATTGCCACGGGTCATAAACACCCGAATGGGCAAGCACAGCAGCGGCGCGCGCATTGTTACCATTGATTTCGAAGCCAACCCGCTGTTTGATGACGGACCCGAGGCGATGACGGTTTACGTCAATTCCCCACATGCAGACACCAGCGACGGGGTGTTACAACGTAACCCTGAAACTGGCGGTTTGCGGCTGGCATTTACCTTTGATCCCGGCACGCGTGACTTGGTCGAATTGCGCGCGCAACTGCGCAAAGATGGCAAAATGGCCAGCGAAGTCTGGTTGTACAGGTGGACCGAGTAATGCCTGATCTGTACATCATGCCGCCCGACCATCCGATGCCGATGCCAGTTCAGGATTTTGGCACCGCGTTTACAGATGAAGACGCACCAATAGAAGAACCCGTGCGGGGAGTTGCGCTGTGGCGGGTGCTGGCGTTCAGCCCGGCAATGGTTGCAACCGGGTTGTTGTTTTGGATCATGCAGGACTGGTTTTCCGAAATGGGGATCAGCGTCGTCGAAGCCATCTTGCTGACGTTGGTCTGTTTCAATTTTTTCTGGGTCACGTTTACCGTCAGTACGGTTCTTTTGGGGCTTGTGTCGATGACGCAACAGACGCCTCGCCCAGATGCGACCCCGGCTGAGCCACTGAAGGTTGCTTTGTTGATGCCGATTTACAACGAAGTACCGTGGTATGTATTGGGCAACGCCCGGTCGATGTTGGAAGAACTGCGTGCCCGGGGAGGGGTGCATGAGTACACCATGTTCATCCTTAGCGACACACGCGACGACCAGATCGCCGCGCAGGAACAGGCCAGCGTTCTGGCCCTGCGCGCCAGTCTGTCACCGGGGTTGAAACTGTATTACCGCCGCCGTGCTGAAAACACCGACCGCAAAGTGGGCAATATTGCCGAATGGGTTGGCCGCTGGGGTGCTGGATATCCGGCAATGTTGGTGCTGGATGCCGACAGTCTGATGACCGGCCGCGCCATTGCCCGCCTAAGCGATGCGCTGGCGCGTGATTCAGGTGCCGGACTGATCCAGAGCTTTCCACAATTGATCGGCGCGCAGTCGCTGTTTGCCCGGATGCAACAATTTGCCAATGGTGTTTATGGCACGGCGCTGGCCGAAGGTATGTCACGCTGGTCTGGGCAGGAAGGCAACTATCTGGGCCACAACGCAATCATCCGCACGGCGGCGTTTGCCTCATGTGCCGGATTGCCACGACTGCGGTCGCTGCGCGGTCGTGAAAACCTGATCATGAGCCATGATTTCGTTGAGGCCGGGTTGTTGCTGCGTGGCGGTTGGGGCGTTCGGTTCATGCCGCGTATTCGTGGCAGCTATGAGGAAACCCCGCAAACCCTGATCGACTATATTCTGCGGGACCGGCGGTGGTGTCAGGGCAATCTGCAACACCTGAACCTGCTGTGGTCTCGTGGTTTCAGGACGATTTCGCGGTTTCATTTGTTTCATGGTGCAGTTGGCTATCTGTTGTCGCCAATCTGGTTTGCACTGCTGGTGATGTGGGCGCTGATCGGCACCGGGGAAGACACCAGTGTTCTGACCTATTTCAGCGAAAACAACCCGTTGACACCCACATGGCCCGAAATGACCGAAACGCGTCATATGTTGGTCATTGTGCTGGTCTATGCAATGTTGCTGGCGCCCAAGGTGTTGGGCGTTTTGGCGCTGCCTTTGAAAGGGGTGCGATTTGCCGAATTTGGCGGGCGTGCGCGGTTTGCAGCGTCCTTTATTTCCGAACTGTTCCTGTCAATTATCTATGCGCCGATCCTGATGGTTCAACAGATGATTGCGGTGTTCCGTACCCTTCTGGGTCTGCAACGCGGATGGTCGCCACAGGCGCGTACAGGCGGGCGGTATAACCTTGGAACGCTGATCAAATGCCACGCCTTGGAAACCGTTAGTGGTGCGGCCTTGTCGGCAGGTATCGTGGCCGGAGTCGTCGCGCCCTTGTTGTTACCAATAGCGATCAGTCTCGTTCTGGCCATTCCATTGTCGGCGCTAAGCGGGGTGGTAATATTTGGTCGGGCGCGTGGATGGATGGGCACTCGGGAAGATTTTCGAGAACCGGCGGTTTCACAGGCCGCACGCCATTATCGTTCAGAAGTGAAATCCATTTTGGATGGTGCCGGCACCGCGACACCCGCCGAGTGATTACTGGCCGGTTACGTTTTCGAACCAGTCCATCACCATGGTGCTCCAGCCGCTTGGCACGCCATGACCGCCGGGAAACAGGGCAAGTTCCAATGCACTGCCATCAGCACAGTTTTTTGACCATTTACGCCGCCAGAATTGGTCGGTTTCGACCATGACATCGGGGTTTTCCAGAGCGCATTGATTGGTGGCGTGCCAGATTCTTATTCCGGCAAAAATATCGCCCTGTTGGTATGTGCCATCTCGCAGGGCACGCCCTTCTAATGGAACGGTTTTGTCCTTCCATCCATGGGTGTGGAGTAGTTTCACTGGCCCTTTGCAGGAGGCAGGCAGCGGATCCCAGAATCCGCCAGACACAGATGCGTAAGCGGCAAAAGTTTCGGGTGCATCACAGGCCAGATAATAGACCATGAAACCACCGGCAGAAAAACCGCTGAGCAGGACTGTATCGGTATCAAGGTCAAATCTTTGACCAGCATTGGCGACCATGTTCTTTAGAAATTCTGTTTCATCGCGCCCATCCCATTCTGGATAAAACCGCCACACTGTGCCTTTGCCCTTGCCAAATCTGGCGCTGCCGGTGGGGGCCAGAAACGCGTATCCGCGATCAAGAAAGCTGTTCACCAGACTTTTGTTTTTCAGCACTGCACCACCTGTGCTACCCGCGCCATGCAGGAAAACCACAATCGGAGGGCGGGTGTATTTGCTGTCAGGAAGGACAAGATGATACTCGCCGTTGTCCATCTTGCAGGCCTCTTGCTCGGCTGCGCATCCGGCTTGGGCAGCCGTTCCCGGTAGCAAAATGCTCAGGCTGAGCAACAGTTTCCTGATCATTTCGAAATCTCGGTGAATTCATAGGTTGGCAGATTGCTGGCAACCCAACCTGGCCCGGCTTTTGAGCCCTCCATGCCCTCGGGCACATCAATAATATTGCGATAACCGGCCTCGGTAAGCCGTTTGCTTAGCCTTGCGGACCGTACTCCGCGCGCGCAAATCAGGGCGATTGGAACCGTGCGATCATCACCTGTGATTTCGGCCAGCGCCATGTTGAAATCATCGCGCCGCATGTCGATTGGATGAGCACCTTTGCCTATGCCGGTCCTGCTCCATTCATCCGGTCGGCGGATGTCGATCAGGATGATAGTACCGTTTGCCGCCTGCGTGTGAGCCTCGGTGACTGACAAGCTGCCACCAGCATAGACCGGATGCCACGCTGCCCACCAATATGCCCCACCCGCAGCAATTGCAGTTCCACCAAGAACCAAAAAGGTTCTTCGGGAAAGAACCGGCGAATAATTATTGCTTTCAGCGTCTTGGCTTTGGTTGCGCATATTTCGATACCAGATCTGTCTATGGGTATGCGAGCAACCTTTACATGAAACCCAACCTGGAATCTCATTTTGTGTAACACCGTATGATCAACTTCCTGTTAGCGAGAGCCATCAACGATCTGCTACACTCAGGAAGCTGTCAAACGGGCCAGAGGTTGGGCCAGTCAACCGACTAATGCGAAAGTCCAGAGCTAGTGTTCGGCACCTGACACAAGATTCCCGGTTGAAGCAGAGTGTCGGACACGGGTCCAGCACCCCTGAGCGAAACTGTCAGATGACGGCTAGGAGCCCATATTGCGTTTTTCTGCGAGGCCGCGAATGGCTCCTAAGTTCGGGCGATCTGGCGGGTTCGGCACAATCCTTAGTCCGCCGGTTGAAGCGAACGCTCCATGAAGTAGACATATTTTCTCCACTCGTCAGGAAAGCTCTGAGGGTGCGGCATATCGACGAAACCGGCGCTCTCATACATCGCTCTTGCATGGGTTAAGAACTTCGCGGACGAGAACATTACTTTTTTATAGCCATCCGAAATCATCTGTTCGAACATTCTCTCCAACATCAATCGACCCAGACCATGACCTCTGCCTGCTTCACTCACGAACATGCGGTTGAATACAGCGACACCCGGGCCTGCCTCATTGTACATGACACATCCTGCGGGTTTCCCATTTACTGAGGCGATCAGGATGCCGCCTTGCGGACGTGCATGCAATTCGGGCAAGGCGTCAATAATTCCTTGGAAATTTTCGGGATCCATCGGGTGGTCGGGCCCTTTCGGCCGCCAATCGACGGGATAATTTTTCCAATGCCACTCCAACCAATCGCGGCATAGCGCACGTGCGACTTCGATATCGGCTTCATCGCGTGATAGTCGCACAGATATTTCCGTCATGTCAAAACACCTCAAAGTTATCCACAGAATGTCGCGTGTCCGGAGAACTAAGTCAATTCAACTGGGCTGAGGCAGCGGACATTGGTTGGAAAAGAGTGAAGGGTAACTTTGTCCCGCATAGCTGCCCCTTGAGCCTTTGTCCGAACAACTGGGGCGCACCAGAGACATACTGGGAATTTTGTGTCAGGTGCCGAACACTAGGCGGCAGTTTTCGACGCGGAAACTTTCCTGCGCAAAGTGTTGAGCAATAGCGAAGCGAGCGAGCTTTGGTTCGCGCGTTTAGGCAAGTTGTTATTAGAAACCACTTGAATGCTATTTGAGCTCCGCTCGGCGGTTTCGGGGTGCGCTAACCTATCGTCTGTCATTATTTTACGGACTGCGGCCATTATTTGCTCATCGGTGGTCTGATTTCCTTCACCCTTGAGGAATTTGTTATGATCCGGCCGATTATTCTGTTCCACTTTGCAACTCCTAAACATAACAATTGAACAACGGGATTTCCCTTCGGGAAAACCAATACTTACCGTTGCACCATAGTCTAGTTCGCCACAATTTGGTCTCATTTGCCTCAATTTCGCCAAAATAACTGCCGCACAGGTAAGCTGCGGCAACAATCTAGATAATACGGAGAATTGTTGCGAAATCGGGAACAGATGGACCTGTGAGTGGTGCCACAACACCTAGAACTCCAAGCAATTAGTTGGATGATTCTCAGGCATTTTTGCAGCTTCGCGCATCAAATGCCGGTCATCGTTGTCACCTTGAATTCCTTCAAGACGGACGATGACCCAACAAACCTTTGCTAGTCAATAAACGCAATCCGCCTCAAAGGTTGAGAAACGGTAGGCAAGTTGTCTTGTCCGACTACCGCATAGCCGTCAGGTTGGCGATTAGCATGTTTTTCTTTTGGTCCATTTTTTCCTGGATTTTGTGAGCAAGGTCGGCCTCTGGGCCACAGCAAATAACCGCGGTTTCCTTCATCTCACGATGCGTTCGACTTGTTGAGTCAAGCATTGCCCGCCGGACGATATCCAAGATTTCTTTTCGCTCGTCAGCCGAAAGATCGGCAGAAAGGGCTGTGTCCAGCTCTTGTGTCACACGATTTGAAAGTTTCTCAAGGTTCATCTGGTATTCTCCGTTTCTGGGCAACAGGGTAGAAAAAATGCCGGATTCTTGGCAATCGTTTTCAGTCTTTGCACACTGGAGTTCCCTAAGTGGCGTGACCTAAAGGCAAGGTTAGCCGCACAAACGATGCTGTGGCAACATGTTGCTTACATTAAGATGTTGAAATTAGGTGCAAGTCATAGCCGGGATTGCTGAAAACCATACCCGCGGCCAATCTGCTAACAAAAAAAGAGCAGGTTCCAAGGGGCATTTGCAAATGCGCTGACCTGATGGTGTTTCGTATTGTGGCGAACCGGTCTGGCACCCAGACTGGGCGGTCCAAAATACCGCCCGCTATTTTAGCGCCAGATTTGGATCAACACCGATCTGTTCGCACATGCGATCGGCATAAGACCCTTTCATCGGAGCATTCTTGCGCCACCAGGGTTTGGTGCCGTTTGTGTAAAGATGCACCGAAAGCGTGTCGTCGGTGAAATGCCCTTCGACACGGCCATGTGGATCGTAGAAAATATCATTCAGTTGAAATGGAACAGGGTACAAAACATCGGGGCTTAGGGCTTTATCATAGTCGCCGGTTTGCTGGGCAAAATAGGTGAAGGCCTGCGGGCCAAAGGCCGTTCGTTCTGCTTTGTAAATGCGTACCGCATGCGGCTCTGATGCAAATCGGTCCAGTTTCCTGCGCTGGTTTTTGTTGAACCAGGGCGGGGCTTCGGGAAGATTTTCATAATAATCCAGCAGAGAGTCGATCAATTCGCCTTTTGGGGGGATGTAAACCACACCGCAGTTAAGTGCGCCGCGAAACCCATGACCGGCATAGATGTGCGTTAGTTCATCGGGAAATGGCCGGTGGCAAAAGGCATCGCAGTCGATCCAGATCGCATCGGTCTTCTTAATCATTTTGTAGCGAAAGACATTCGACAAGAACGAAGCACTGGTTAGATCGACAACGCTCATGTCGATGTCCATGATTTCAGAGGCGGGACGGATTTCTACGCCTTCCGGTGCATTCTGAACGTCATCAGTACAATAAAGCGTCGTCGGATGTCCGGCCAGGATATGCGATTTCAGACACAGTTGATTAAGATAGTGCAACGAAGGCCCAATCCAAAGCGAAGCCACTGGCCGCCGGTTCAATTCTGTCATGATGCCCTTCGCTCTTTTTTGCTGCGTCTTGTCGCGCAGTCCTTGGCATTATTTCGCGCAAGAAGGTCCAGCGTGTCAATAGGCGTTTAAAACCGACTGGGATTGGCCCGCAGCCCATTGCGTGCTGTTTCTACCATTTTTTGAACTGTGAAATTGAGCAGACTTATGACGGATATTTCTCTGCCAAATATGCCTGCTGCAGACGCTTCATTTTGTCTGACGTGAAGCATCCTCTCGGAACAGCTGGTGCATAACACGCTCATATACGCGTCGGCGTGATTGGGTCGGGATCTGTGTTATTTTGGCCCCAGAACCATCGTTGGCGCGCTCTAGAATAATTTGGTGTTCCGCATTTTTGTCATTTCTCGCATTTACGCTTTCGATTGCGGTGTCCAAAGTTGCAAACGCACCTGCCTTCGATAGCGATCGCATGGGAACCTTGTCCCCAATCAAAACATATGCCCAACACTCTGACAAACGTTGTGAAATCAGTGTTTCGACCAATTGGTTAAGCGTTATTTCGTCCAGAGATTGAGCAGAATTGGCGCTTCCATGGGTTACCATCAGAAAAACACCTTTGCCACGATAGGACAGCATGCTGCCTGACTTTTTGGTCAGTTTAGCAAGGGCGGTGGCAACATCCTTGAGGACATTCTTGAAATCACCACAAGACTTTGTATCAAAGAAAAACTCGGCATCCATCAATTTCAATGCGGTTGCTTGCGAATTGAACAAGCGGCCCCTGGACAGCTGTTTGATGTAATTGTCAAATTCCGCATGGCGTAGGAATCTATCTATACCTTCGATCGTAACAGGGTCATCAAAGCTGAATTCTTGATTGTAAGCCAGTTCGTTTCTCAACTGAGTCGTGACTTCGAGTCCCTGGCGTACTTTCTGACGCTCTTGCGACAGTCGATATGCCGCTTTCATCCGGCTGCGAAGCTCCAGCATGTCGAATGGTTTGGTCACATAATCCGTCGCACCAGCTAAAAAGGCTTCATCTACATATTTGCGATCACTCATGGCTGTTAGCATGATTGTCGGGGTATCAGAGTATTCAGGAATCGCGCGTATCTGTTCCAACAACTGGACACCGTTTGTTTCGGGCATCTGGATGTCTAATAGGAAACAATCAAATTTGGGCCCCTGGCCTTCAAGGGACTTAAGCGCATTTGCTGCAGAATTCGCTATGGAAACATCATAGTTATCCAGTGCCGGCAAAGCCATCTTGAGAAGTTCAAGAATGCTTGGTTCGTCATCAACAACCAGAACCCTGAATTTATTGGGTTTTTGGGCTCGACAAACGAGCTTTCGTTGGAACATGTCATTTCCGTTGTCAACATTATCCATGATCTCTAGCCACTTATTCCATCCATCCGCTACCCTTAATATTTGGCACGCGAGTCAGACGACAACGAGGCGCAATTTGGGCCAAATTGAGATGATTTATTCAAAAAACTTCGGATATTAGCGACGAATAAC
>JAHRVZ010000374.1 GCA_019090405.1 Paracoccaceae bacterium | reverse complement strand
CCGGCGAAAAACTCTTCGAATTTGTCGCTGCTGTTTTCTGCTTCGGTCAAGATATCATAGCCAATATCAGTCAACATTCCCTGAACATGCGGCCGCATGGTATGCCAGTCGCTGCTGCGCTCGTCTTCCAGGTGGAATATACATTCTGACATCTCTCGCAGGGGGCCGGAAAAAGGTTCGGCGCGATAAAACGACATACGTTCAAATGTGGTTTCCTTCATGAACGCGTCTTGATCCGAGACCTGCATCAGCCAATTGCAGACAAGAAATTCGTGATATTCATCCTGCGTGTCGACCTGTGGTCCTTTATCGACAACAAACCGATGCGCTTCGCGTTGCAGCCAGTTTTCCCAAATCGGCGAAGGTGTTTGATTGGCAAACCGCAAGGCGACGCAGATTTCGGCCAAAAGATCGACATTCTGTTCCAGATAGGCCAGCAAACCGGCAAATTCCAACGAGGTGATGGCAGCCGATGACAGTTCAGGATCACGGCGGCCATATTCGCTTAGGTAAAAGACAATATGGGTCAGCTCATAGGCTGCTTTTTTGTTCGGCATCGCAAATGTATCCGAGCGATCCATAAAGCTGCGAACCCGATCCTCAAGCCCGGTATCGTCCGGCAACGGCTCAATCCCGCGTCGCTGCATCAATCGACGGGCCTCAAAACGTTGCAAATCTGAAAGTTCTGAATCAACAAGCTCTTCACGGGCAGCCCAATGGGACAATGCTTCGCCCTTGGAACCGGGCATGCCGAGATCTTCCAGATCAAGACAAATTGACAACAGGAACCGGTAATATTGTGGGAAAAATCCCATTCGTTTTTCGATTTGTTGATAAAACCCCTGATGAAATTCCAGCGCCTGTTCGTCAAGCTTTTCGCCAGAGCTTTCAAGAATGTTTAACAGTTCGGCATTTTCCTTGAGCCAGAACACGTCATCGCCAAACCGGCGATGCTGTGCAAAGCTTGAAATAAGGGCATTGCGCCGGGACACTACCCCTTGGCTTTGGCACGGGACGTTCAACTGAATGACATTTGACATTGGATTTTTGCCCTTTTTGATGACGTTCGTAAACGCCCCGTGTCCAAGATTGGTTTGGTTTCGACTTACTTGGCGACAGATGTCAGGCTGGTTGTATATAGCCCGGTTTGCTCGCCGTTTATCGCATCTGATGCAGAAGTCGGTGAAAGGCTGGTGGTGAACAGCCCTGTTTGCTCGCCGTTCATCGCATCTGATGCCGAAGTCGGCGACAGGCTGGTGGTGAACAGACCCGTTTGCTCGCCGTTCATTGCATCTGATGCCGAAGTCGGCGACAGGCTGGTGGTGAACAGGCCGGTTTGCTCGCCGTTCATTGTATCACACGAAGCGTTTGGCGTCAGCGATGTTGTGAACAATCCCGTGTGTTCCCCTGACAGTAGATCACCAGATGTTGTGGCAGACAGGCTGGTTGTAAACAGACCGGTTTCCCCACCGTCATGCACATTCGAGCTGTCAGTGCTAGCGAGAGTGCCTTCGATTTCGTAGGTTTTAAGTAGAGCGTTCATTTGTAGTACCCCAGATGTTAAGTTGATCGCCCCTTAACGCTTGCACTCTATGGTAGAGTTTCAAAGTGTTTTTCTCTTTTAACGTGTATTCGGAAATCAAAATCACATTAAGAACGCATCACAATTATCTGAGACTAAATCCAAAGGTTACGCCTTAGATCAGTGTAAATAAAATTGATAAGGGGCGAGATTTCCCCCAAATTCTCTTGGGTCGGTGGCCGGGCAGTCGCAATTCTGGACATCCAGAACCAATTATTTCGCTTAATCGATTCGCCTTTTCGCACTGATTCCCGACCTCAAAGTCTTGCCTCATGGCCCGTCATCAGCAATAGATCGGGCAATACATTCAGCCGTTGGGAACCCATCATGAAAATCGCCACCTTTAACATCAACGGAATCAAGGCCCGCGCGGCGGCGTTGCCTGCGTGGCTGGACGCGGCAAAACCTGATGTGGTGATGCTGCAGGAAATCAAATCCATCGACGAAAACTTTCCGCGCGAATTGTTCGAAGATCGTGGCTATAACGTCGAAACCCACGGTCAGAAATCGTTCAACGGCGTGGCCATTCTGTCGAAATATCCGCTAGAAGATGTGCAACGCGGCTTGCCCGGGGATGATGATGACGAACAGGCCCGCTGGATCGAGGCGACGGTGATTGGGGAACAGGCCTTGCGGATTTGTGGGCTGTATCTGCCGAATGGCAATCCGGTTCCGGGGCCGAAATACGACTATAAACTGGCATGGATGAAACGCCTGCACGCCCGCGCCGTTGACTTGCTGGCAACTGAGGAACCCGCGCTGATGGCAGGGGACTACAACATTATTCCACAGCCCGAAGATGCGGCGCGACCCGATGTCTGGCGCGAGGATGCACTGTTTCGACCAGAAAGCCGCGAAGCCTATCAACGTATTCTTAACCTTGGCTTTACCGAGGCATTTCGCGCCCGGCATGCAGGTCCGGGTCACTATAGTTTTTGGGATTATCAGGCCGGAGCATGGAACCGGAATGACGGCATTCGCATCGACCATTTCCTGATGACGCCCCAATGCGCCGACCTTCTGCGCGACTGTCAGATTGATTCCGAAATCCGCGGCTATGAAAAACCATCAGATCACGTTCCGGTCTGGGTCGAGCTTGATTTATAGGACCTAAGATTGCGGATATGCGCCCATAAAAAATGGCGTGCGCCGCAGGCGCTCATTCGGATCAAACCCGGCTTAAGCTGTTACATCATAACGATAAAGCCAATCAAACTGTCGCACCATTCGCGCCGGAGCCATTGCCCCGCCGAACCGCAAAGCCATATGGGCCGCGCCCCGCATGGGGGCCGACCGCAAGTGGTATTTGCGCGCATTGCCATTGGCCATACCAATGACCTTTGCGGCACGTGTATGTCGTTTTGTCTGATAGGCGGCCAGCCCTTGCGCACTCTCGGCACCATCCGCAAGGCATTGCGCCAGAACCCAGGCGTCTTCCATCGCCAGATTGGCACCTTGCGCCAAAAACGGCAGCGTCGGGTGGGCGGCGTCACCCAAAATTGCCAATCCGGGGCTTTGCCAGCGGGCCGCAACCGGGTGACGACACAAGCCCCACAAATTCACCTGTTCAACCCGCGCCAACAGCGCCTGCGCCGTATCTCCAAAATCAGCAAACACCCGGCGCAGATTGGCCGGATCATCTTCATGTGCCCAGCCCTCGGCGGCCCAAGCGTCGCGTTCCTGAACCGCCACCAGATTGACCATTGATCCATCACGCAACGGATAGCAGACCAAATGCCGACCCGGCCCCATATACAACTGCGCCTCATTCGCCAGCCCCAGATCATTGGGCACAATCGCGCGCCACGCCACCTGTCCAGTGAAAAACCCGTCCTCTGTCGGCCCCAACGCCAGCCGCACCTTTGAGTGCAAACCATCCGCACCCACAACCAGATCCGCCACCATTTCGTGACCATCCGCCAGCGTCACCTTTGGGGACTTTCCACCAATGACCGACGTGACCTGTTGTGATAGCAATACCTGCACCCCCGCCGCGCGCACGGCATCTGCCAGCAAGTTGACCAAATCGGCGCGATGCACGAACCAAAACCGTTGATCCGGCGCATAGCGCAGCAGATCCAACCGCAATACCTCGCCAGATTGGCGATAATCACGCAGCACCACCGCCTGAGCGCGTACAGATGCCTTTGCCAGTGTTTCGCCCAGACCCAAGGCGCCCAACACCACCGATCCGTTCGGGCTTATTTGCAACCCTGCCCCGACTTCGGTGATTTCTGCGGCCTGCTCAAGCACGACGACATTGGCCCCCCGCGCCCGCAAGGCAAGTGCAGCCGTCAAACCGGCAATCCCGGCCCCGACTACGATAATATTTTGATCCTGAATACCCATGGCCACCCTCATAAACGCAAAAACGCCGAGGCAACAGACCCCGGCGTTTCGCATGTATTTATAAGCAAGGTCAGCTTAGTCGTCGCGATGAACTTTTTCGCGGCGCTCATGGCTTTCCTGAGCTTCAAGACTCATGGTGGCAATTGGGCGCGCGTCCAGCCGCTTCAACGAAATCGGCTCTCCTGTCACTTCGCAATAGCCATATTCACCCTCTTCAACCCGACGCAAAGCCGCATCAATTTTGGACACAAGTTTGCGCTGGCGGTCCCGTGTGCGCAATTCCAGTGCACGATCGGTCTCTTCGCTTGCACGATCCGCAACATCAGGAATGTTGCGTGTCCCATCCTGAAGCCCCTCGATCGTGTCGCGGCTGCCAGCGATAAGTTCTTGCTTCCAGTTGTTCAGCTTGCGGCTAAAGTACTCAAGCTGCATGTCGTTCATAAAGGGTTCATCTTCAGCCGGTCGGTAGTCCTCCGGCAGAAAAGTTTCCTGCTTCATTT
>JAHRVZ010000028.1 GCA_019090405.1 Paracoccaceae bacterium | reverse complement strand
TTGGCGAACCGGTACCTTTGGGTGGCGGCGTTGGCATGGGCCTGCGCGAAAGCGACACGGAACTACGTGGCAAATTCGATGCTGCCATCACCTCGATGAAAGAAGATGGCTCGTTGAATGAACTGCTGAAAAAGTGGTTCGGTGAAGACACCGCGACTTACTAAAACAAGACACAAACAGGTCCGCCATCGCGCGGGCCTGTTTTCACCTAATCCCCTGCCCGGATCTGCATGTTTTCCTTTTGCTCTGCCCCTGACACACTTGGCACTATTGGTTGGTTCTCGTGCTATCTGACGACGGGTGTGCATTTCTCGTTTTACATCTCGTTTTTCAAGGTGCTGTTGCTGCTGGCCATCACCGCCCCCGTCGCGCTGAGCTTTGGATTTCTTGGCGCCATGGCCGCGCGATCACATTTCGCGCCGCTGCGTTGGTTTGGAAAAACCTATATCGCCATTGTACGCGGCATCCCTGACATTGCGTTTTTCATGTTCTTTGTCATCGCCCTGGATCAGGGTTTTGAATGGGTCCGTCACAAAATCCTGTGCCCTGACTGGGATCAGCCAATCCGTCAGGGTGCCGATTTTCTGGTGTGTACCTCTGCGAAACTGCCGCTTGGGTCTTCGCCGGAATGGGTGCACCAGGGCTATGGGTTTTTCCTTGCGGTGATCACATTTTCCATCGTGTTCGGTGCCTTTGCTGCCAACGTCCTGTACGGCGGTATGCGCGCCGTCCCCCATCCACAGCTTGAAACAGCCGAGGCTTACGGCATGTCCCGTCGCCAGACGTTCTGGCGGGTTCTGGTGCCGCAAATGTGGGTCTATGCCCTGCCCGGTCTCAGCAACCTCTGGATGGTGCTGATCAAGGCGACTCCGCTTTTGTTTCTGTTAGGGGTCGAAGACATCGTCTATTGGGCCCGCGAACTTGGCGGCACCAAAACATCCAAATTCACCGCCTACCCCCATGGCGATTGGCGCATGTGGTATTTCCTGTTTCTGCTGGTGTTTTATCTTGGCTTTACCCGTATCTCTGAAATCGTGCTTGAACGGTTGATGGTCCGCCTTACCCGTGGTCAGGCGACAACCGGCGGCGAAACGCAACGCAAAGCGGGCGGGGCTATGTCATGAGCTGCCTTCAGACCATTCAGGACTACGGCCTGCGTGCGATTGGTATTGGCGAACGGCTTCTGCCAAAAGAGAATATTACCCTGTGTGAGCAATTCACCCTGATCGGGTCCGGCATGATCTGGAACGTTTATTACGGCGTGATCGCTCTGGCCACCGGGTTCATTTTGGCGACGGTATTGGCTGTGGCCAAAGGCTCAAACCGCAGGGTATTTCGTAAACCGGCTGAGTGGTTCATCTTTCTATTCCGTGGCTCTCCGTTGTTTATCCAGTTCTTTTTCGCCTATTTCCTGTTTCTCAGTCTCAAAGGCACCCATCCGTTCTTTGGCCCGTTCACAGCCGCCTGGCTGGGTGCGCTTATCGTGCTGTTTTTTAACACAGCCGCCTATTCCGGCGAGATATTTCATGGGGCTTTGCGATCAATCCCCAAAGGCGATGTCGAGGCCGCGGATGCCTATGGCATGAGCGGATGGCCAAGGTTCCGCCGCATCGTCTGGCCCACCATGCTGCGCCTTGCGTGGCCCGCCTATACCAACGAAGCAATCTTTCTGTTTCACGCCACCACTCTGGTCTATTTCAGCAGTTTCCCGGCATGGCGGCAAAAGGGTGACTCGCTTTATTATGCGAGCTATTTTGCCGACAAAACCTTCAATCCGTTCATTCCCTATCCAATTCTGGCCTTCTATTTCATCCTGCTGACATTGGTGATTATTGGCTTTTTCGGTCTGATCAACAAACGCCTTAATCGCCACTTACCAGCCGAACGGCAGAGCAAATTGCGTGGGTTTCCCAACATTTTAAGATGACAAAGCCGACCAGCGACCCAGAACAGTTGGCAGAGCGTAAAAACATATTATACTGATGGCAATTATATCTATGGGGTTTGCATGACACATTCGATTTTCCACGCGTTCGGAATTAGAACACTGGCGGCAGCCGCTATCCTGACGGCAAATCTTACGACTGTTTCGGCAGACACCATTGACTGGAAAACCGTTGGCGGCTGGGACATATCATTTTACCCCGGTTCAGCCGGCTGTCAGGCCTTTGCGGTATTTGACAGAGAGACCGCATTTTTCATCGGCTTTGACAACAACAACGATGACCTAAGCCTTGATGTCACGATTCTGGATGAACGCTGGTCATCAATTCAGGATGGAGAAGATTATTCCATCACGGTAAAATTCGGCGATGAATCTCCGTGGACGCTGGGCATGACCGGAACCGTGGTTGATAACTACTCGGGTCTTAACCTGATGATCGACGTTGCTTCGGACGAAGCCGAACTTTTTGTCACCGAATTTCAACGTGAAAATTCAATGGACTGGAGCTATAACAACAACCGGCTTGGTCATTATACTCTGCGGGGATCGCGCCGGGCGTTTGATGAGGTTATCAAGTGCCAGCGCTCGTTTCTAGAAGCGGTGAACGAAAACAAAGACCCCTTTGCAGGAAATAGTTCCGGCAAGTCTGATCCATTTTCTGAATAGACTGGCACCTTGATGACACCAGAATCCGCGCAAACGCTGCTAAACGAAAATTTTGCTCCCTGGGTACTGTCCCTTGACCTGACTGTCACCAAGATCGGCGCAGATCATGTGGTAATCCGAATGCCGTTGGGCGACCATCTTGCGCGCCACGGAGGGATCGTTTCCGGACAGGCACTGGCCTCACTGGCTGACACCGCTATGTCGATCATCGCCATTGCGCAATTTGACAGTTTTACGCCGGTGTCCACCACCGACCTGCACACTCAGTTCCTGCGCCCAGGCGTCGGCACCGCGATTCTATGCCGCGCTGAAATTGTGCGCACCGGGCGCGCAATGATATTTGCCCGCGCGAACCTGACCGAAGAAACCAGCGGCAAACCTGTTGCAGTCGCCTCTGCCTCGTTTTACGTCCCTTAGCGGCAAACCGGGCCCAACAATAAACCGGGCGTTGACCTTTCGCCCCATTTCCCTAGCCTGACAAAATGCGTGATTTTGACACCCTTTTTAACATAGCTGCCGACCGCCACGGCGGGCCCGAGGCGCTTGAAGCACTGCTTTCCAAACCGCTGACACCTGAGGCGCTGGCCAAAATCCCTGAAGATCGCTGGTTGGCGATGCTCACCAAATGCGTGTTTCAGGCTGGCTTTAACTGGAAAGTCATCGAATCCAAATGGGACGGATTTGAGCAGGCATTCAACGGTTTTGACGTCGGGCGCAACGCGTTTATGGACGACGATAGGTTTGATGAACTATTGCGGGACACTTCGATTGTACGCAATGCCATGAAAATCGCCACAGTGCGCGACAATGCCGGGTTTCTGATGGGGCTGCGCGATCAGGGCGGGGCCGGAGCAGTTCTGGGAGGCTGGCCTTCGAGCGACTATATTGGCCTATTGTCGTTTCTGAAATCTGGCGGCGCACGAATTGGCGGCAACACCGGGCAATATGCCATGCGGTTCATCGGGCGTGACAGTTTCATCCTGTCGCGCGATGTCACGGCCCGGCTGATTGCCGAAGGCGTTATCGACAAGGCTGCAACTTCCAAAACTGCGCTGCGCGCGGTTCAGGCTGCATTCAATGAACTGATGGGGCAATCCGGTCGGTCTTTGACAGAAATCAGCCGCGTTCTGGCGATGACGGTTTGACGTTGTTGATTGCTCAAAAAGGCCTCGAGACATGATCCTGCGCGGGCTATTGATTTTGCTGCTTGCCTCAGGCTGTGGTCGCCCGCTGACCGAGTCTGAAAAAACCTTTGCTTTGTCGATCCAGGGCGATCAGTTGGATGTAGACCGGGTTAGGCTGGTCAAAGGCGCGCCTGTCGGCAGCTTTACGTTCAAACGCAAAGCCCGTCCGCGTCTGACCTGTCGGGAACGCATCCTACCCGCCGCAAAAGAAGAAATCGTTACTGTCAGCCCCGCTGCGGTAACTTTGTTTAACACCGTCTATTTCACCAAAGACTGGTACACGACGAATTATCAACCTGATTTCCCGGATCAAATCCATCTTGTCGCGGCCATGCTGTTTGCCCATGAAATGACCCATGTTTGGCAATGGCAAAACCGCGACCGTACCGGATTCAGCCCTTGGGTTGCGGCCGCTGAACATGGCCATTCAGACGATCCCTATCTGTTTGATCTGAACGGAGCGCCAGAATTTCTGTCCTATGGCTATGAGCAACAGGGCGCGATTGTCGAAGAATACGTCTGCTGCCGCGCATTGGACCCGGATGCTGCCCGAACCAAGCGGCTGCACACTATGCTGTCAGGCGCATTTCCGGTGTCCGACCTGCCCGGTGAATGGAAAGACGCAGATGTAGGCCTGCCCTGGAAGGACGCCAAAATCAGCGGTATTTGCAGCTAAGGCACCTGAATGCTTTCAAGATAGGCCAGCAAGGCCGCTAAGGGGCGAGGTGTCGGCGTCAGGGTTCCGTCAATCTCAATGGGGACCAGATCACCCTGCAAAAGCACGCCAAACTCGGGCATGACTTCGGCTGACACCTTTCCCCGTCCATAGCCGTCAATCTGCGACAACACCTGCGCCGTAGGGAACGTGCCGCCGTTGCGGGCCGAAATCCGGGTCAGGTCAGGTGCCGCCTGCCCGCCAATCAACTGGGCTGATCCGGTGCCGCGATAGTCGTGGCATGCGGTGCAATTGTCGGCAAACAGCCGCTCGCCTTCGCTTGCTTCGGGCATGTCACTAGAGGCACAGGCCGCAAGTAACGCCAATGCAGGTAAGCTGATTAGAATAAATGACTTCATCGTGAAACTCTCCGGAAATGAATCTGTATTCACTCTAATTGAATTGACTTCAAATAGGCCACTAAATCAGCGACTGGCACGCTGGTCATGATCGGTTGCCCCGAAGGCGCTTTGATCGCAGTATCGACGCCTTCAAAGAAGTCCCCGTAAACTGGCATCGGGCTACCATGGCTTACCAACGGATCACGCCCATCAATGCGCGCAGCCACCCGAGCAGTTGGAAACGCGCCGTTATTTGTCGCGGTAAGGCGGGTCAGGTTTGTCGGTTTGATGACCAGAACCCCGGCCATCGGACCCTGCCCTGTTGCCTCGATCCCGTGGCAGGTTGCGCAATGATCCTGAAAAAGCCCGGCCCCCTCTTTGGCGTCTTGCGCCATGCCAGCGCCCGCCCAAAGCAGAAATGCCAATGTGTTCAGCCCCTGTTTCAGCATAACATCCCCTTTACGATAAACGGTTCAAAGTTCCCAAAGCGGTTCCAGATACTCAGCTAGCGCGGCCAAAAATACGCACCAATTCAAACGTTGCTTTATGTCCAGCGAGGATCACTCTCAGAGTTTATCAGCGCAGGAATTTCCGCAATGATACAGATCAAGACGCTATGTATAAGTTTGAATTGTCACCTCATATCCCGCACATGAAATCCGCGAAATTCTGGTGATCTTTAGACCAACAGCCCATTTTCCAGACGCAGAATCCGATCCATCCGCGATGCCAGATCGGCATTGTGGGTGGCAATCAACGCCGACCGACCTGTGCCTGCCACGAGGTCCATCAGAGCGCCAAACACCTGGTCAGATGTTTCAGTGTCAAGATTTCCTGTCGGTTCATCCGCAAGCAATAACTGCGGTTCATTGGCCAAAGCCCGACAAAACGCCACCCGCTGCTGTTCGCCACCTGACAAAGCTGCAGGCCGATGACTGGCGCGGTCCGCAATACCGACGCGCGCCAACAGATCATGGGCGCGTGTATCTGCATCATTGGCCGAAATCCCATTGGCCAGTTGCGGCAATACAATGTTTTCCAACGCCGAAAATTCCGGTAGCAAATGGTGAAACTGATAAATGAACCCAACATCCCGGCGTCGAACACCCGTACGCGCGCGATCCCCCTTACCGGTCATGTCCTGCCCACATATCGACACCTGCCCGGCGTCCGCCGTATCCAGCAGGCCGGCAATATGCAGCAAGGTCGATTTCCCCGCTCCCGATGGCGCGACAAGGGCAACGACCTCACCCGGTTCTATGCGCAAATCAATTCCGCGCAGCACGTTAACCTCGCCCGGAAGACCGCGCTTATAGGCTTTGCTAATCGCGCTTAGGTGCAACACTGGATTATTCATAGCGCAGCGCCTCGACCGGGTTCATCCGCGCCGCGCGGCGGGCCGGAAAGAACGTGACAAAAAAGGACAGGCCCAGCGACAGGGCCACCGCCGACAGCACGTCCTCTAGCCGCAGTTCAGCGGGGAGTTGGTAAATCCCCCGGATTGCCGGATCCCA
>JAHRVZ010000373.1 GCA_019090405.1 Paracoccaceae bacterium | reverse complement strand
CCAGATTAGAGCCGACCAGCACGATAACATCGGCCTGTTCCAGATCCTCATAGGATCCGGGCACCGTATCACTGCCAAACGCGCGCTTGTGGCCTGCAACAGACGAGGCCATGCAAAGACGTGAATTTGTGTCGATATTGGCCGCCCCAATAAAACCTTTCATCAGCTTGTTGGCGACATAATAGTCTTCGGTCAGCAACTGACCCGACACATAAAATGCAACACTATCAGGGCCATGGTCGCGAACGGCCGCGCTGAATTTTGCCGCTACCAGATCAAGAGCTTTGTCCCAACCGGCATTTACCCCACCAATTTTTGGCGACAGTAACCGCCCCTCAAGATCAATGGTTTCACCTAACGCCGCACCCTTTGAGCAGAGCCGCCCAAAGTTTGAGGGATGATCCGGGTCTCCTTTGATCGTGCCATCAGGCGACGCCAATATACCGCAACCAACACCACAATATGGGCAAGTTGTACAAATCGCATTCATGCCGCGGTTCCCGATATCTGATGACCAAGGTCGATAGAGATCGAAGGTGTATCAAACGGTGTTACCGGGCTTTCAGTCGCGGTCTCATAGGCTGGCCCAAATATCAAAGTTTCGCGGATATCAGCGATGTTTTCGGCTGATTTCAACTTGCTAAAGATCCAGTTGCTGTTCGATGTATCGCCATACATCACCGCTCCGATGATCTTGTCATTTTGCAGAACGATGCGCTGATAGATGCCTTGACCGGGATCATGAAACACAATGTCTTCGCGGTCGTCGCCGTCCGCAAAATCCCCGACAGAAAACAATTCAACGCCGGTGACTTTCAGTTTTGTCGATAGCGCAGGCGCAACAAACCCCGCGTCTTTCCCCACCAAAGTTTGCGCGAGAACCTTGGCCATATCAAACAACGGAGCGACCAATCCATACACGACCGAGTCATGTTCAACACATTCCCCCAACGCAAAAACATCCGAATCCGAGGTCAGCATCGCATCATCCACAACAATGCCCCGTTCCACGTGCAGACCCGCATCAACGGCAATCCGCGTTTCAGGCCGAATGCCTGCGGCCATCACCACCAGATCGGCACCGTGAATGGTTCCGTCTTCCATCAGCACTGCTTCGACGTGATCGGTGCCCAGAATTGCATTGGTATGCGCGTTGCAAACCAGATTTATGCCACGGGACTGAAGCTCTTTCTGCAACAACTGCCCTGCAGTCGGGTCAAGCTGGCGTTCCATCAGGTGGCCCATGAGATGCAGAACCGTCACCTTCATACCCTGATCATTCAGCGCCGCCGCCGCCTCAAGTCCAAGTAAACCGCCGCCAATGATCACCGCTTTGCCCTCTGGTTTTTTGGCAGCCTTTAGCATTGCCTCGACATCGTCCAGATCGCGAAAGCCGACGACGCCGGGCAGATCATTGCCAGCAACCGGAATAAGGAAAGACGCCGATCCCGTGGCGATCACCAGCTTGTCGAAATTGGTCACACCACCTGCGCTAATCACCCGCTTTTGCTTGCGGTCGATTTTCACGACAGTTTCGCCAAACCGGCAGGTGACACCATGCTGACGATACCAATCTGCGTCATGGGTTACGATGTCGCTAAACGACTTGCTGCCCGCCAGAACCGGCGACAGCATGATGCGGTTGTAATTGCCTCGTGGTTCAGCCCCGAACAGCGTGACGTCATATGCGTCGGGCGCCAGCTCAAACAACTCTTCCAGAAAACGACCAGAAGCCATCCCGGCGCCAATTACGACAAGTTTCTGGGGCAAACTACTGTCTCCTGCGTGAGTATGAAGTCGGTTTTGACTTCGTTGCCTGGCACCTTCTTTGCGGATGTGGAATCAGCACTAGAAGGGTTGGCTATCTCTATCGCTAAAGATCGTTGATGTATGTTGCTAAGATATCAGTTGCCCGTTGCAAAAAACGCAACGCAGAAATCGGGCCGTCAAAGGTATTGCGATACTACAGCGTAATCTCGGCAATTGGGCCGGGGTCCAGCCGGTAAATATGCTCGGCTACGCCTTTGGCAAAAAAGCTCCGCACAAGCGGATCATGGCCCGGAACAATCAGTTCGCGCCGCGAGGCCAATTTTTCAAGGCGGGTGAACCCATCCAGCATGTTTTCAAGGTCAACAACGATGGGAAACGGTTTGCGAAGCCAAAGGTTTTCGTAAAAATGTGTGGCATCCGAAGCCAGAACCATCCAACCCGCTTGGGTCTGCACACGTACCGCCTGAAGGCCACGGGAATGGCCGCCAATACAGTGTACTGTGACGCCCTCGGCAATCGTGGCATCACCATCGTGAAAGGTCAGTTTGCCCTGATAAAGCCGGGTAATCGCCTCGCAGATATGTCCGGCTGTAAACGGCATCCGCAATGTGTCGTGGCACATACACGGACCCGTGGCATATGCCATTTCTGCGGCTTGCAGGTGCAGATGCGCGTTCGGAAACAGCGCCAGCCCGCCCGCGTGGTCATAGTGAAGATGAGTTACGATGATTTCGGTAATATCGTCAGGT
>JAHRVZ010000372.1 GCA_019090405.1 Paracoccaceae bacterium | reverse complement strand
TGCTTTGCGGAACAGCCGGGGCTGCCTTTGCCGCAGACCAATGCGCGGCTGGAAAAACTCTTGCGAGTGGCAAATTGACGATCGCCACCGGAAATCCCGCTTATTTTCCATGGGTAATTGACGATGCTCCGGAAGCAGGCAAAGGATTTGAAGCAGCCGTCGCCTATGCGGTTGCTGCCGAGATGGGATTTGGAAATGATGACGTCATTTGGGTTCGCGCCGGATTTGATGAATCTATCCAACCGGGCGCCAAGAACTTTGACGTCAATCTACAGCAATTTTCGATCACCGAAGATCGGGACAAAGTTGTCGATTTCTCTTTGCCATATTATTCGTCCGCGATGGCAGTTCTGACTACACAAGCCGTGGTCGATGCAGGTGCGGAACCGACGCTTAAATCCCTGAAGACATTGAAATGGGGTGCTGGTGCCGGGTACACGGCCGTCCCGGTGCTGACTGAACTGGTTGCGCCGGAAAGTGATGCGCTTTTGTATAATGACAACACCGACGTGACGGCTGCCATTCAGGCGGGCCAGATTGATGTTGCTTTATTTGACTTGCCGACCGCTCTTTATCTGTCGGCTGTGGTGGTCGAAGGTGGCGTGATTTTGGGCCAGTTCCCGGCAGGTCGAACCGATAGCCCTGATAGTTTTGGCATGCTGATGGAACAGGATTCAGCACTTAAACCCTGCGTTGACGAGGCTATCACTGCACTGGTTTCTAACGGCAAACTGGCAGAAATCGAAGCCACCTGGCTGTCAGAAACCACTGGCGTCCCGGTCATTAAGTAATGGCAAGCAGACCGGCGGGCCTTACCCGCCGCCAAGTCTATGAACGAAGCCTTAAACGCCGCTCGCTAATTATTGCGGGCGGTTCGACCTTGGCCGTTGTTCTGGCAGTTGTCATACTGGTCCCGCTTTCTCCGGGATGGGAGAAGGTCAAACTTAGCTTTTTCAATGGCGAAGTGTTTGTCAAAACCTTCCCGAAATTGCTGAATGCTTTTGTTCTTGATCTGGCCATTTTTGCATGGTCAGTGCCATTGATTGCGGCTTTGGGTCTTGCAATTGCGTTGGCGCGTGATGTGCGTAACCCGGTGCTTTATCCGCTTCGACTGTTCGGCGCGGTCTATACGGATTTGTTTCGCGGTGTGCCGGTGGTGCTGGTGGTGTATCTTGTTGGGTTCGGCATTCCCGGACTTGGGCTGCCGCGCCCATGGAATTCACCCTATATATGGGGCACGGTTGCGTTGGTGCTGACGTATTCGGCCTATGTCGCCGAAATCTTCCGTTCGGGTATCGAAAGCGTTCATAATTCGCAACGGAATGCGGCGTTGTCTCTTGGACTGGCTGGCAAGGATGTGATGCGATTTGTGGTATTGCCGCAAGCCATTCGCCGGGTGATCCCAGCCCAGATGAATATGCTGATTGCGCTGCAAAAAGACGTCGCTTTGTTGTCTTTCATCGGCCCGGTCGAGATTTTTCGTCAGGCCGGAGTATTCAAATCACTGTTGGCAAATTTCACCCCTTATGTTGTCGCCGCAGCGATATTTCTGGTTGTTACAGTGCCCGCCACACGGTTGGCGGATTATCTGATTGCCAAGCAAAACAGGTCGCGATCATGAAGTTGCGCCTTGAGAATGTGCAAAAATCCTTTGGGCAGACCAAAGTGCTGGACGGTATTTCATTAGAGGTCGCGCAGGGTGAAATGCTGTGCCTGATCGGAGCCTCTGGTTCCGGCAAATCCACACTGCTGCGGTGCATTAACCTTCTGGAACCACTGGATGACGGGGCGATTTGGTTGGACGGTATTGATATTGCCGAACCATCGCTTGACCCACAGCCCATTCGTCAGCGGATCGGTATTGTGTTTCAGTCGTTCAACCTGTTTCCCCACATGACCGCCGAAGAAAACGTGATGCTTGCACCGCGCCGTATTCACCGAAAAACGCGTGATCAGTTGCGTCAGCCAATTGCAGAGTTGTTTGACAGGTTTGGGCTGAGAGATCACATGAACCGTTATCCTGACCAGCTTTCGGGTGGGCAACAGCAGCGCGTGGCGATTGTGCGCGCGCTGGCCATGAAACCCGATATCATGCTTTTCGATGAAATCACTTCGGCGCTTGATCCCGAACTGGTGGGCGAAGTCCTTGAGGTTCTTAAATCTCTCAAAACCGAAGGCATGACGATGATTATGGCCACCCATGAAATGGATTTTGCCCGTGAAGTGGCTGACAACATATGCTTTCTGGATCAGGGTCGCATTTTGGAACAAGGCCCGCCGCAGCAAATATTCGCGGCCCCGAAACAGATGCGCACCCGCGACTTTTTAGGTCGCGTATTGGGTGCGCACAAAGGCTAAGCGTCGTTTATCAGGCCGCAGCCAATGCCGCCTCAGAGTCAAGTTTGCGAACTGCAACGTGCATCCACAAAGTGGTAATTGCGACCATAATGAACAATAGCATAAAGGGTGCTGTCCAGATGCCTGTTAGGTCCAGAAGGACTCCAAATGCGATTGGCAACACGAAACCACCCAGCCCGCCGATCATGCCAACAAGCCCGCCAACAGCGCCGACATTTTTTGGATAATAATAGGCGATATGTTTGAATACCGCCGCTTTTCCAAGGCTCATGACAAAGCCCAGTATGATGCTAAGGGCGACAAAAACGCTTAGCGAAATAGTTACATTAAATTCAAGCGTGTCTTTGATGCCGATAATAGCAAAGTTGCTGCTTGGATAAGACATGAAAAACAGAACCACCAGTGATACGACAAAAGTCGCATAAATCACTGCACGCGCGCCCCATTTGTCCGACATCCAGCCACCCAAAGCCCTGAAAACCGACCCAGGAAGAGAATAAAGGCCTGCCAGAACACCCGCTGTGGTCAACTCTAACCCATAAGCACCGACATAGTAGCGCGGGAAAAATGAGGCGAGCGCGACAAAAGCCCCGAAAACAAAGAAATAGTAAATCGAAAACCGCCATACCTGCATGTTTTTCAAGGGCGCCATCTGCTCTGCAAAAGGCACTGCTTTTTCGCCACTGGCCGCGCGGCGTGTGATTTCCGGATCTGGTTTGGAAAGGACGTAAAACAGCACAGCAGTGATCGCCAGAACAACTGCATAAACCTTTGCAGTACCTTCCCAACCTACTGCCACAACCAAAAACGGCGCTGCAAAATTGGTAACGGCTGCACCGACGTTACCAACCCCAAAGATACCCAGAGCGGTCCCCTGCTGATCCTTGTTAAACCAGTGGGTAACATAGGCTACACCGATGATGAACGACCCACCGGCAAGCCCCAGACCCAATGCCACCAGCAAGAACATTTCATAAGTAGTGGCCATGGTCATTGTCCAGACCGCGACCGCAGTGATCAACATTTGCAGTGGGAAAAGAATGCGGCCACCGAATTGTTCAGTCCATACCCCCAAAAACAATCGGCTGATTGATCCGGTCAACACGGGTGTTGCGACCAGCAGGCCGAATTGGGTGTCTGACAGGCCCAGCTCTTGTTTCAACTGGATGCCGATAATCGAAAATATTGTCCAAACTGCGAAGCAGACCGTAAAGGCGAACGTGCTTAACCCCAAGGCCCGTCCCTGATCTGCGCGTGTAATACTAGTCATTCGTTGATCTCCTTATTCTGCTGCTTGCAATTTCGGCACCGCGTCAATCAGCACCTGCAATTCCGATTTGCACGATCCGCAATTTGTGCCCGCCGAAGTGCAATTTCCCAAACCATCCACAGTTGAAATCCCATCAAGGATTGAACGCCGGATCGTGTTGATGCCGACGTTAAAACAGGCGCAAACTGTGCGGCCCGGGTCTAGTTGACCCGCTGCTGGCTGACCAGCCAGCGCCGTAAAGGCCGCCACGTCGGTGTTGATATGCGTAATGGCCAGATCGCGCGCCACGGTTACAGGGCTGCGCGCACAAAAGAACAGGCCGATCAGTGTTGAACCGTCATGGATAGCCAACCGGACAATGCCTTTTGCCGTGTCGCTCATCTGGCTGACACAGCCTGTCTGGATATTCAGGATACGGCGCGCCTCGGCCTCCCAGTTGGTGGGCCGAGTTGTCCCGGCCAGTTCGCTGGCCCAACCGGTCGACGTACGGGACACGACGCTATAGTTTTCGTTGGGCTGCATGGGCGTGGCTGAGGTCGCAAAGCCGTACCATTGTGCTGCGTATCGCTTCAAATGAACCCGCGCGCTTTTCAGGGCCGGTTGGCCTGAAATTGGGTCTGTTATGCCGATATTCAAGGCATTGACCCGGCCGGCAGATGTGTTCACGCTGCTCCAGTGCATTGGCACAAAAACACTGCCACGCGGCATACCCTTGGTAAGCGTCACCCGCACCAAAGCCCGCCCTTTTGGCGAGGTGATTTCGACCAGTTCACCAGCCAACAGGCCAAGTGCGGCTGCGTCGTCTGGGTTAATTTCAGCAAACGGTTCCGTCATATGCTGGTTGAGACGCGGAGATTTCCCACTGCGTGTCATCGTATGCCATTGGTCGCGAATACGACCGGTATTCAACTGATATGTTCCGGGGGACTGCGCCACCACTGGTGGAGGCGTGACGGGCAACATACGCGCCTTGCGATCGGCGTGGAAAAACCCGCCATTCGCAAAGAACCGGTCAGTCGTGGTCTGATCGCGTTTCACCGGCCATTTCACTGGCTTAAGATCCATGTATTCAGCGTCGCTGATGTCGGCCAATCCACTGATGTCAAAATTGCGCCCGTGGGCTGCCGCCTGCCCAGACAACGCTGCGTATTCGCGGAAAATGTCGGCTGGTGATGAATAGGTAAACGCCTTGGCCCAACCCATGCGCTGCGCCACACCGCTGATTATCCGCCAGTCCGCCAGTGCCATGCCGGGATCTGGCAAAAAACCTTTTTGCAGGCTGATGCGCCGTTCGGAATTGGTGATGGTTCCGGTTTTTTCACCCCATGCAGTGGCCGGTAGTTGCACATGGGTCAAAACACTGGTGTCGGTGGTTTCAACCACTTCGGACACAACGCTGAAATCAACGTTGTGGATGGCGCGCGATACGGATTCGGCGTCAGGCATAGATACGGCTGGGTTGGTGCCCATGATCCACAGCGCCTTGATTTTTCCGTCTTCGCAGGCCTGAAACAAATCCACGGCCTTCAGGCCGGGTTTGGCGCATATTGTTGGTGACTGCCACGCATCCTGTACGGTCTGGCGGTGATCCGGGTTTTCGATATCCAGATGACAGGCCAGCATATTGGCCAATCCGCCGACTTCGCGTCCGCCCATGGCGTTGGGCTGACCGGTCACCGAAAACGGGCCCATGCCCGGCTTGCCGATCCGTCCGGTCGCCAGATGACAATTGATTATCGCATTGACCTTGTCAGTGCCACCAATCGACTGATTAACCCCCTGCGAGAAAATCGTCACCACCTTTTCAGAGCCAATCCAAAGGTCATAGAAACGGCGCAGATCATCCGCGGGCAATCCGGTTTCGGAAACTTCGGTTGCCTGCGCGGTATCCAGCGATTGTTGAAATCCGCTGACGTGACTGGCAACATAATCCTGATCGACAGCACCCCGTTTATCAATCTCAGCCAACAGGCCGTTAAACAGTGCAGAATCACCGTCAGCACGAACCGCCAAATGTAAATCTGAGGAATCAGAACTGGCTGTTGCACGTGGATCAATGGTGATGATCTTTAGCTCTGGCCGCTCTGATTTCGCCGCCAGAATGCGTTGAAACAGAACCGGATGGCACCACGCCAGATTAGAGCCGACCAGCACGATAACATCGGCCTGTTCCAGATCCTCATAGGATCCGGGCACCGTATCACTGCCAAACGCGCGCTTGTG
>JAHRVZ010000371.1 GCA_019090405.1 Paracoccaceae bacterium | reverse complement strand
TCCCTGTTGCCCTGACGTCGGTATACGGGCGCGGGTTTGAATGACGCAGTAAAGGACCGAACATGGCCAACGTCGTTGTTGTCGGCGCTCAGTGGGGCGACGAAGGAAAAGGTAAAATCGTGGATTGGCTCAGCGAGAGGGCCGATGTCATCGCCCGCTTTCAGGGTGGCCACAACGCCGGGCATACGCTGGTGATCGAAGGCGAAGTCTATAAATTACACGCACTTCCATCAGGAGTTGTGCGCGGTGGCAAGCTAAGCGTGATTGGCAATGGTGTGGTTCTGGACCCCTGGCATTTGCTGAACGAAATTGCCGGTCTGCGCGAACAAGGTGTGACGATCACCCCGGAAACTTTGATGATTGCAGAGAACACTCCGCTGATTCTACCGATACATGGCGAATTGGACCGGGCACGGGAATCACAAAACAACATTGCCAAAATCGGCACCACCGGACGCGGCATTGGCCCCGCCTATGAGGATAAAGTCGGACGTCGGTCGGTTCGTGTGGCCGATCTGGCGGATGATGCAACACTGGAATTGCGGGTCGACCGCGCATTGGTGCATCACGACGCCCTGCGCCGTGGACTGGGCATGGAGCCGGTGAACCGCGAGGAACTGATCGCCAAGCTGCGCGAGGTTGCTCCACAAATTCTGGAATATGCCGCCCCGGTCTGGAAAGTGATGAACGAGAAACGCAAAGCCGGCAAACGTATCCTGTTTGAAGGCGCACAAGGCGCGTTGCTGGACATTGACTTTGGCACCTACCCGTTTGTCACCTCATCCAACGTGATCGCTGGTCAGGCGGCCACTGGAACCGGCATCGGCCCCGGAGCCATTGATTTCGTGCTTGGCATCGTCAAAGCCTACACCACCCGCGTCGGCGAAGGCCCGTTTCCAACCGAACTGGATGATGAAAACGGTCAGCGTCTGGGCGAACGCGGCCATGAATTTGGCACCACAACGGGCCGCAAACGCCGTTGCGGTTGGTTTGATGCGGTGCTGGTACGCCAGACCTGCGCGACCTCGGGCGTGAATGGCATTTCGCTGACCAAGCTGGACGTACTGGACGGGTTTGAAACCCTGAAAATCTGCGTCGCCTATGAACTGGACGGCAAACGCATCGACCATTTGCCAACAGCGGCCGATCATCAGGCCCGCTGCACGCCAATCTACGAAGAAATACCGGGCTGGAGCCAAAGCACCGAAGGCGCACGCAGTTGGGCCGATCTACCGGCAGAAGCAATCAAATATGTGCGCCGGATAGAAGAGCTGATTGATTGCCCGGTTGCCATGCTGTCCACCTCGCCCGAGCGCGATGATACCATCCTTGTCACCGACCCGTTTGCCGACTGATGGGGGATGCGCGCAAACCCGGCCTGTCCTATAAGGCGCGCCGCCGCTGGTCACTGTTTCTATTGGTGATCGGCCTGCCAGTTTACATAATTGTGGCGTCAGTTGTGATGACGGTGTTTTTCGACCGTCCACCGTTTTGGGTGGAATTGCTGGTCTATATCGTTCTGGGCGTGGCCTGGGCTTTGCCGTTCAAAATGGTGTTTCGCGGGGTTGGTAAACCTGACCCGGATCAGGAACCGGATTAGTCCGCCTCTAAGCGAACCGGCTCGCCGTGGGGGGTGCTTAGATAGGCGCGCTCCCAATCCGAGCGCAGCCGTTCTACGTCGTCCGGGACAGCCTGTGCGCTGTCTGCCAACATCGCCTCTAGCGTTTCTAGCCAAGCGTTGAAATAGTCCTCGCCGCCGTCCAGTTCCTTATCCAACCCATGCCGCGCCAAGGTTTGCGAGAACCGCGCCGCCCAGTCAGACCAGATGAAATGCCCGGATTCGTTCAGGACCACAGTCAACGCAAAGACCTGCGCGTGCCAGGGTTCACTGAACGCGGGTTCCGGAGGGCCAGTCATGCGGGGGCCAGATAGGATTGCCACAGATCAAGGATCACCTCATCGCGGGGGTGCTCGGGTGAGGTCCACAATTCGGACGCAGCAAACGCCACCGCATAAAGAGGTTCGGGCGCTTCGCCCAAGCCATGGGCATTGCTGTCAGGCAACACATGTGCGCCGTGCAGCCGCAAAACGCGCCCCTTTGCGCCCTGCGCATAGGCGGGCAATCGGGTGTGCCCTCCGTCAACCAGACGATTGCCAGCGGGATGAACCGTGCACACAGCCTGCCCAATCGTGAACTTTGCCGCGACATTGCTGGGCCGGTCCGCTGGCCCACCGCGGGTCATGGATTCCACGACCTTGTCCTGCGCCAACATTCGATCAGCCAAAGGATGCGGCGCAGAATCGCTTTTGGCTAGATCCTGCAAATCCTGGGCTGTCAGAACGCCGGTCTTAACCAATGTATCAGCCAGTCCGGCCATCCACTTTTCATAATAGGAAAACCGGGCGTAGTCCTTTGGCGACAGGCATTCGCGTGCGTGGCGTGACATATCAATGTTCCACTGTCCAAGAGTTCCGCAAGCCAATGACACCGCCAAGGCCCGTGAATGCCAATCAGCGCCCGGTTGCGCGATGCCCTGAGGTTCGGGCGCCACCGGCCCATCACCAAAGCGCCCGCCCATATCATGAACGCGGGTCATACCGCCCGTCCTGCGGGTAAAGCCAATCCAGTGCCGATCATGCTGTCACGCGTCACCAGTTTTGCCAAAGCATCAACATCCATGCCTTCGGTCCCTTCAGGGCGTAAAGGCAGCACCAAATAGCGTACCTCGGCAGTCGAATCCCATACCCTCACAGATGTCTCTTTGGGCAGACTAACCCCGAAATCAGCCAATACCTTGCGCGGTTCACGCACCACCCGCGCCCGATATGCGTCGGATTTATACCAACCGGGCGGGATGCCCAGCAATGGCCAAGGGTAACAACTGCACAGCGTACAGACGACCATGTTGTGTGTCTCGGGTGTATTTTCGACGACAATCATGTGTTCGCCCTGCCGACCGTAATAGCCCAGATCAGCCACCACAGCCGTCGCATCCTTTAGCAAAGCGGCGCGAAATCCGGCATCGCTCCAGGCGCGTGCCACCACTTGGGCACCATTCTTGGGTCCAATGCGGTTTTGATAAAGGTCAATGATTTCATCCAATGCCGCCGGATCAATCAGACCTTTGCGGGTCAGGATGGTTTCCAGCGCCTTGACCCGGAGGGCCGGGTCGGACGGCAACAATGCGTGCGGGTGATCGTGGTCATCTAAATCATGTGGCATGGCTGCAACTTTGCGCGCCAATCGCCCGACTTGTCCAGTAACAAACTTCGTCCCTTGCCCCGGCCTGCATTCTTGCCTACATACCCCCCGATACAGCCAATCGCTTTAGGGTCT
>JAHRVZ010000370.1 GCA_019090405.1 Paracoccaceae bacterium | reverse complement strand
TCGCCTCCTACGCCGAGGATTACCCATTTCGCAAAGACCTGCGCCGTTTGACCCGAGACCCGCAAGCTATGCGTGAATGGGTTGAGGATTGGGTGTTTGACAGCGACCACGACAGCTATCTTTCCCGGCTCGGTCAGGACCGTCTTGACGGGTTGCGCCGCGCCGCGATTGACCCGCAGCCAGAACCAGCGCGCGATGCCGATGCCCCGGCGTCGCCCGAGGAATGCGCGGCGGTGGTCGCCATGCGCAAGGCCATTACCATGGCTGAATCCGATGGCAAAAGCAGCTTTTTCGCTGGAATTGGACTGTCTCATCTGGCCGCATGGGGGGCTGAACAGAAATTGCGCGAGATGGACGTAGATGTCGCGGTGATTGCTGAAAACGGCATGGTCGGCTTTCGTCCGCTGGCCGGAGACCCCTATCTGTTCAACCGCCCCAATGCGGCATCTTCGCGGTTTCATTCCAGTTTCCTGCGCACTTTGGGCGTTTTGGCCGGGCCGCGATCCCGCGATTGCCTGTCATTCCTGGCCGCTGGTCAGATCGACAATGCGGGCAATATCAATTCGTCACGCACCGCCAGCGGGCGACTGATTGTCGGATCGGGCGGGGCCAATGATCTGGCCAACGGTGGCTCTGGGGTGATGGTGGTGATGCCACTGAAACCCGGTCGCTATGTTGAAAAGATGGATTTTACTACCTCGCCGATCCGCGATCTGGCCGGGGTCGCCACCGATCTGTGCTGGATGCAGCGTGGCCGCGACGGTACACTGGAAATCACCGGTCTGGTTTGCGAACCGGGCGCTGAACAGGCCGCCTTGGCCGCTATTCACACCGCAACCGGCGCAGAGATACCTTTGCGTGAGAATGCGGAAATCCTTCCACCCCCAACTGCCGACGAGGTGGCGCTGTTGCGCAGCTTTGATCCGGCGCGCGCCATACTTGGTTAATATTACTCAGGAGAACTAAATGGACTACACCGACGTAACTTATGATGTCAGCGAAGGCATCGCCACCATCACCATCGACCGCGAAAAACGACTGAACTGTTTCCGTGGCCGCACCATCGAGGAACTGACCCACGCCTTTAAACGCGCATGGGCCGACAAAAAGGCCGGCGCGGTCATTCTGACAGCAGCCGGGTCCAAATCGTTCTGCGTTGGCGGTGATCAAAAGGAAATGGCTGAAACCGGCAGCTATGGGTCGTCCGAAAACGGGTTGTGGGAAATCGACGATCTGCACATGGTGATCCGCAATATTCCCAAACCGGTGATCTGTGCGGTCAACGGTTATGCGATTGGCGGCGGGCATGTGCTGCATGTGATTTGTGACGTGACGATTGCCGCGGAGCACGCCAAGTTCGGGCAGGCCGGTCCACGGGTCGGGTCGTTTGATGCGGGCTGGGGTTCGGCCTATCTGGCGCGGATCGTTGGCGAAAAACGGGCGCGCGAAATCTGGTTCTTCTGTCAGCAATATGACGCGCAGACTGCGCTGAACTGGGGGCTGGTCAACAAAGTTGTTCCCGCAGACAAACTGATGGAAGAAGCCCGCGCAATGGCCGCACAAGCCGTGGCTCTTAGCCCGACGGCGCTGAAGTTCCTCAAACACGCGTTCAACGCTGACAGCGCGCATGTCTTCGGACAGGTCAAAATGGCCGCAGATGGTCTGAACAGCTTTGTCAATTCCGAGGAAGCCGCCGAAGGTCGCAACGCGTTTCTGGAAAAACGCACCCCGGATTTTGACCGCTTCCGGTAATGGCAAAAGGGACAGATCATATCGTCAAAGCGGCTCTGATTACCGGAGCGGGCGCGGGCATTGGGCTGGCAACAGCGCAACGCCTCGCGCGTGAAGGTTTTCGCGTTGCGGTGAATGATCTGGACCCAATAAAAGCGGCGGATGTGGCCATGTCGCTGGGCAAGGGCCACATTGCCGTGCCCGGTGATGTGGCATCCGAAAATGATGCCGAACAGATGGTGGATGAAACCATAGGCGCCTTTGGGAGGCTTGATGTTCTGGTGAACAACGCAGGCATTGGCGATGGCGCGATCCCGGCGCTGGAACAGCAGATCGACCGGTTCCGCCGGACCCTGTCGGTTCACGCGGACGGGTGTTTTCTGTTGTCGCGCGCCGCCGCACGGGTGATGCCCCGCGGCAGCGCGATTGTGAACCTGTCGTCGATTGCCGGGCAGATGGGGATACCAAACCGGATCGGCTATGCCGCGGCCAAGGGGGCAGTGTCGATGATGACCCGCGTGCTGGCCTGCGAATGGGCCGCTTTGGGTATCCGGGTGAACGCGGTTGCACCGGGCTATGTACGCACCGCTCTGGTTGATGGGCTGATCGCTGATGGCCAGATTGACGCCAAAGGTATCGAGGCGCGCACGCCAATGCGCCGGTTGGCCGAGCCTGTGGAAATCGCCGATGTCATCGCCTTTCTGGTCTCGGATCAAGCGTCATATGTTACCGGCGCGATACTTCCTGTCGATGGTGGATACGCCGCCTTTGGCGCGCCGTTTGATAGCGCCGAAATAGATGTCGTCGGGGGTGCCGGATGAGCAAGTCAAAAGAAACCTTGATGGGATCGCAAGTGACTTCGCACGTTGAAGACGAAGCACTGGTAGAACGTCGCCGTGCGCAGATCGTAACGGCCGCAACCGAGCTGTTTGCAAAGAAAGGTTTCTATCGCACCACGGTCAAGGAAATTGCCAAACTGGCGGGGGTCAGCCCCGGGCTTGTCTATCTTTACGTCCGTGAGAAAGAGGATGTTCTGCTGCTTGTCCTGCTTCAGGTGGTCGAGGGCTATGCCGCGGAAATTCCAAAGGCAATCGAGGGTATTGATGATCCTTTGCTGCGTCTCATGAAGACCGTTGATGCGTATTGTCGGGTGGTTGACCGGCTTAGTGCGGCGACAGTGCTGGCGTATCGGAGCACCAAATCTCTGTCCGTCGAACGCCGCGAGATCATTCAGGACCGCGAACTTGAAACCAACGAGATTGTCGCCGAGGCGATCAAAGGCTGCATGGATGCCGGGCTGATCTCACGCGTAAATGTCGATGTGCTGATCTATCAGCTGGTGCTGGCCGCCCACGGATGGGCTTTGAAAAGCTGGTATTTGCGATCCCGGGTCAGTCTTGACGATTATGTCGCGGGCTGTCTTGAAAACCTGCTGACTGGTGTGATGTCGGACAAGGGCAAAGGTCTGTTCGAAAACACATTACAGAACCTGAAAGAATACACCGAAACCGAAGGTGCGGATGATGTATGATCCAGCCGTTTCATTCAGTTGCCGGTTCACAGACTTTGTTTGCCGCAAGGCAAGCACAGCAAGCGATGGCCAATATTGGCCAAAGGGAGATCAGTAAATGAGAGGAGTAAAAGACCCGGTCGGGTAATAGACCATAACAAGGATGTCATTGAAGACATCTGTTGCTACAATCCAAGGGAGGAAATAAAGTGGCAAATTCGTTTAAAAACAAACTACTCGCGACAACGACCGCAATGATTATGACGTCTGGAGCGGCCTATGCCGAAGAGACGATAAAAGTTGGCATTCTGATGCCGATTTCCGGTGGCGGGGCGTCTTACGGGGTGCCTGCGGTTGACGGTGTCAAAATGGCGGTTGATGAGATCAACAACGCTGGCGGTGTCGATGGGATGAAAATCGAATATTTCGTTCGTGATTCCCAACTTAAGCCGGATGTCGCTGTTGCGGCGGCCCGCGAACTGATCACCAAGGAAGGTGTTGATGTTCTGGTTGGAGCGGTCAGTTCAGGCGCGACGCTGGCAATCTCGGAACTGGCAAAACAAGAGCAGATCCCACTATTGGCCCCTGTCGCCAAAGCGGCGGCTCTGACGTCTACAAAGCTGCATCCGTATATATTCCAGCTTGCTGCGACTACCGATTCCGAAGGTCGCCAGATGGCGGATGTTCTAAAGACAATCGGGGCGGAAAAGGTCTGTGTGTCCGGGTTTGACTATGCCTACAGCCACGATCTTTTTGAATCGCTTGACAAAAATCTTCCGGATGGGATCGAGATTGTCGATACCTTCCATGTCAAGCTGGGCACGACTGACTACAGCGCAGTCATCAGCCAGTTGATGGGCTCTGATTGTGACACTGTTGCCGGTGCTGTCTGGGGCGGTGGTTTCATCGCCTATATGAAGCAGGCCGGACCATTTGGCGTGTTTGACACCAAGAAACTTGTCTGGGGGGCCGAAGTTGGGTCATCCGAGATGGCCGGCGCGCTTAAGGGCGACTATCCCGAGGGCATGTATGCCGCAGCTTATGACCTGTGGTATGTCGAAGGTTCAGAGGCCCACAAAGAGTTCCTGGCCAATCTGGCGGTAATTGAGGGCACCAACGAAACCAAAATGTATCCGGTGACCACCTATATCGCGATCCAGTTCATTGCCGAGGCGGTCCGCAAGGCCGGCAGCTCTGATCCAAAGGAAATCGCCAAGGCGCTGGTTGGATTGTCGATTGATACGCCTTTGGGCAAACGCACTATCGACCCTGACAACCATCGGACAAACACCGGTGAGTTCTGGGGACCGATGGTGACAGTATCCGGCACCGAGGCCAAACAGATGTCTCCTGCCGAATATCTGGAGTGATCTGTCAACTCTGACAAAACAAACAATCCGGGGCCTTTTGGCCCCGGTAACGCGCTGTGCAACGGCGCTTTGAGGGAGGGGAGGCAACGTGTTTACAAATCCGACATTCATGTTCATTCAGGTGATGAATTCTTTCGCACTTGGGATGAACCTTTTCATTATTGCCGCAGGTCTGACGCTGATATTTGGCGTGCTGCGCGTGGTGAATTTCGCCCATGGGGCGTTTTATATGGTCGGGGCATATGTGCTGATGACCATGACAAATCTAATTGGGGATACCAATACTGGTTTCTTTTTGGGGGTTCTGGCAGCGGCGCTGACTATGGGCATAATTGCCTTTTTCATCGAACGTTTTCTGCTTAGTCATCTGTATGACAAGGAACATCTGCTGCAATTGTTGTTCACATTTGCTCTGGTGTTGATCTTTAAAGATCTGGTCAAGATGATCTGGGGGCCATTACAGCACTCGATCTCGTATCCGCCGGCCTTCAAGGGCGCGGTTGACCTGAAAATTTCTTACTACCCGGCCTATATGTTGTTCCTTTCGGTGGTCGGGCCGGTTCTGGCGATCGGGCTTTGGCTGGCGCTGGAAAAAACCCGGTGGGGGCGACTGATCCGTGCCGCGCGGCTTGACCGTGAAATGCTTAGTGCGTTGGGAACGGATGTAAAACTGGTGTTTTCTGCCGTTTTTGTCTTTGGCTCGATGCTGGCGGCCATGGGCGGCGCACTTGCGGCCCCGCGTATCGCCGTTGATCCGGGTATGGACGGGCTGATCATCATTGACTGTTTCATCATCGTCATTATCGGCGGGCTGGGCAGCCTATGGGGCAGCTTTGTCGGCGCTCTGATCTTGGCATCGCTGACGGTATTCGGCACGTTGATCTTTAATGAATGGGAGATCGTTCTGGTCTATATCATGATGCTTACGGTGCTGCTTATCCGGCCCTGGGGTCTGTTCGGCCATCCAGACGAGGAGCGTCACTGATGACAAATCGTTTTCAAATTTATGTGCTGCTAGTGGCTTTTGCCTTGCTGCTGATTTTGCCCTTTATCGGGTCACGCTATAGCGTCGAGCTGGCAACGCAAATTCTGATTTTTGGTCTTCTTGCAACCAGCCTGAATATTTTGGTCGGATATCTTGGGGCAGCCTCGTTCGGCCATGCGGCGTTTTTTGCCATTGGCGGCTATGCCTGTGCCTATTTCCTGACCACGCTGGGTTGGCCGCTGGTGGTCAGCATGATTGGTGCGGTGCTGCTGACGGCGTTGGCGTCACTGGTGATCGGGTTCTTCTGTGTCCGCCTGAACGAGATCTATTTCTCAATGCTGACGCTGGCCTTTTCCATGTTGGTCTGGGCGGTTGCTCTGAAATGGAAACCGGTGACAGGCGGGGATGATGGTTTTGTCGGGGTGGCTGTTCCGGAATATCTGAGCAACTATTTCACGTTCTTCCTGTTCACTCTGGGCGTTGTTACGATTTCCATGATTGTCTTGATGATCATCGGCAATTCAACAATGGGGCGGGTGTTTATCGCCATCCGCGAGAACCAGACCCGTGCCAGTTTCCTTGGCGTGAACGTGCGACGGATGCGGCTGATTGCCTTTGTCATTGCCGGTACATTCGCCGGGATCGCGGGGACACTATTGGCGTTGTATGTGCGTGGAATGTACCCCGAAACCGCCTTTTGGTCGCAGTCGGGACATATACTGATCATGGTGCTTCTGGGAGGAATGCACGCCTTTATCGGTCCGTTCCTGGGGGCTTCGGCGTTGACGCTGCTTGAGGTGACGATCGGGCAATATACCGAATACTGGCAGGTTTTTGTGGGTGTCATTCTGGTGATTGTCGTTCTGGCAGCACCCGAAGGTATTTTCGGGCTAGTCAGGTCAGTTACCAAACGGTTGGGAGGGCAAAAAGATGACGATGCTTGAAGTTGAAAATGCAACCAAGATATTTGGCGGCTTTACAGCAGTAAACAAGGTCAACCTGACCGTAGCCGAAGGTGAAACCCATGCCATCATCGGCCCGAACGGGGCCGGTAAGACCACTCTGTTCAACGTTGTCAGTGGACTGATTTCACCCGAAACCGGGTCAGTGACGTTTCGCGGCAAAAAGCTGAACAAGATGATGCCGCATGACATCGTCAACGTCGGCATGGCGCGGTCATTCCAGCGGGTAAACATTTTTCCTCGCAAGACTGTGTTTGAGAATGTCCAGGTCGCTTTGCTGGTCCACGCCCGGCTGCATTTCAATCCGTTCCGGCAGGCAGCCAAGTTGTTTCGCCGCGAAGGGATGGAACTGCTGGCACTGGTCAACCTTGAGGACGAAGCCGACCGGCGTGCCGGGGATCTGGCCTATGGCCGTCAGAAACAGCTTGAACTGGCAGTCGCATTGGCGGCCAACCCCAAGTTGCTGCTGCTGGATGAACCAACCGCGGGCATGTCGATTTCGGAAACCAAGGCCAGTATCGCGCTGATCAACGACATTGTTGAAAAGCGTAACCTGACCCTGCTGTTCACCGAACATGACATGAATGTGGTGTTTGAGATCGCCGACCGAATATCGGTTCTTCACCACGGTGAAATCATTGCCACCGGTATTCCTGACGAAGTCCGCAACAACGAAGAGGTAAAGCGAATTTACCTGGGAAAGGAGTGATTCATGGATCTTCTTGAAGTCAAAGATCTGCATGTTTCCTATGGGCTTAGCAAGATTCTGCATGGGGTGTCATTAAGCGTCAAACCGGGAGAGCTGATTTCGCTGGTTGGTCGCAATGGTGTCGGGAAATCGACAACCATGCGTGGCATCATGGGGCTGACCGCACCGAAATCCGGCTCTATTCTGTGGAAGGGGCAGGAAATTCGCGGGCGTAAACCACATGTGAATGCCAAAGACGGCATTGGTTTTGTTCCCGAGGACCGGAGGATATTTTCGGGCCTGTCGGTCGCTGAAAATCTGGATGTCGCAAAGTTACCTGCAAGCGAAGGTCAGCAGCTATGGGATGAAGACCGTGTATTCTCGTTCTTTCCCGATCTAAAACAGTTTAAGGATCGCAAAGGCGGGTTGTTGAGCGGTGGTCAGCAACAAATGTTGACCCTTGGGCGCACCTTGATGGGGAATCCGGAATTGCTGTTGCTGGACGAGCCATCCGAGGGGCTGGCCCCGTTGATCGTCGCTGATATAGCCGAAAAAATCCGCGAGCTGAAAGCCGCAGGGTTTTCGATTATTCTGGCCGAACAGAACCTGGATTTTGTTCTGTCCCTTTCTGACCGCTGCTATGTTCTGGAAAAGGGCGCGGTGGTGTACTCAGGGACTGCGCAGGAACTGCGCGACAATCACGAGGTGCAGGATAAATATCTGCATATCTAGGGTATCCAATGTTCGTTCACGGGCCGGATTAAGGTCGTCGTCAGGATGAGTACCCTCAATCAGTTTTTGACCGGCGCAATGCCGGTCAAAAAACAACGCCGTTAACAAGGAAAGCCGGATCTGACATGAGCGCACTCATTCGTATAACACCGCCCGCTGCCCTGGTTTTTGTTGGTCTGGGCCAAATGGGGCAGCCGATGGTGAAATGCCTGCGCGATGCAGGGTTTCGGGTGCTGGGCGTAGACCCTGCACCTGCTGCGCGCAACGCCGTAGGCGGCGAGGTCTATGAAACGCTGCAAAGCGCCTGCAATGCCGCAGAGGTGGCGGCGATTATCACCATGCTTCCCAATGGCAGGGTGGTTCAACAGGTGTTGCTTAAGGGGGGCGAGCCGCTTGCCTGCATCCGCAAGGCCGCTCTGATCATCGACATGAGTTCCTCGGCTCCTAACGATACTGTCGCGCTGCACGGCCAGCTGTCAAATGCCGGGATCGCCCTGATCGACGCCCCGGTTTCAGGGGGTGTACGCAAGGCGACTACCGGCGAACTGTCAATTATCTGCGGCGGCAAAGCGCATTCGGTTGACGCGGCAATGCCGGTTCTGGACGCTATGGGAGCGGCGGTATTTCATGTCGGCCCAATTGGGGCAGGGCATGCCATGAAGGCGCTGAACAACTTTGTGTCGGCAGCAGGTTTCGCCGCCGCATCCGAGGCCATGTTGATTGGCAAGGCTTTTGATATCGACCCGAATGTTCTGGTGGATGTGCTGAACGCATCAACCGGGCGAAATAACTCTACCGAGGTCAAAATGAAACAGCAGGTGGTATCAGAGGATTTTGCCTCGGGGTTTTCACTGGCGCTGATGGCCAAAGATCTGGGCACGGCGCGTGATCTTTCCAACGATCTGGGCCTTGCCTCGCCGGTTCTGGCGCAGGTGACGGACCTGTGGGGGGCGGCCTCGGATGATCTGGGGCAGGGTGCCGATCACACGGAATATTTCAGGTTCACTCGCGATCAAATGAAGGAATCGTAAGGTATCAGACGCAAAGAGCGTTGCTCGCAAAATTGATATCCGGTAATGAAGTGTCTTGACCGTAAAATACATCCTATCCATGTTTGGGAAGGATTATGAAATACCGAAACCAACTGACACAAGATAGCCCAGTTTTCCCTCGCCGCCCTTTGTTTTGGCCTACTTACCTGATAGAATTCATGCGAATAAAATGCCCCTGATTAAGATCAATCACCAGCTCGTCTATTTTGCCCATGTTCCACGTTGCGCAGGAACCTCGGTGGAAAACTACCTGCATGGGCGGTTCGGCACGTTGGGGTTTCTTGATCGGGGCTATTTGCAGGTTCCAGCAGACCAGCGCTGGAACAAAAGCTCGCCTCAGCATGTGAATTTGACCGCCTTTGAGCGGTTGATACCAACAGAGTTCTTAGCCGCCAGCTTTGCGGTTATACGTCATCCGGCGCAGCGTTTGCGCAGTATTTTTCTGTATCAGCGCGATGTTGTTGAGTCGATTCGCGCAGACGCCAATTTCAGTTCATGGCTGCGCACGATCCCGGATTTACGGCAACAGAACCCATATTTATTTGACAATCACCTGCGCCCGATGAGCGAAATGGTGCCAAAAAATGCCAAAATATTCAAACTGGATGAGGGACTGGAACCCATGGTGCGCTGGTTCGATGGTCTGGCTGGTAATGAATACGCAAAACGTCCGAAACCCATCAATGGCCATATTGACCGTATTAAGGGGATGGGAAAAGACCCACGTGGTCCTATTCCCGAATTGGATGCGCGGGATCTGACGTTTATTAGCGAAATGGATGCAATCGACTTTGAGAGATTTGGGTACACAGCTGCAATACCTCATCCAGATTCATGAAGTATAAACCATATTAAAGGCGTGAAAGCGCACCTCATCAGGCCAAAAATGATTGTTTCCATTGGTGCCAGACCAGCGTAGAGCATTTGACAAATGTTCAATGGATGAAATGAGTTTAAAGTATGAGATTATTCAAACTTTTCATTCGCCATGGCCAATCCATTGGCCGCAGCACAACCCTTCATATCCGGAATGTAGGTAAGCGCGCTAGACAATGGATACAATTGAAGGTTGATCGCTCGTCTATCCAACCGCATTTTGACGCGACTTATTACCGCTCGGTGAACGCCGACCTGACAGGTAGTGACGAAGATTTGCTAAGTCACTTTATGCAGGACGGCTGGCGTGAAGGGCGCGATCCACATGCGGGGTTTTCCACTAAAAACTATCTGTGGGCCTATCCGGATGTTGCCGGTATCAAAAGCAATCCATTCGTGCATTTCATTCGCCACGGTCAATCCGAAGGCCGCAGCGCAAATCCTTTGCCAATGGGGTTAAGCGGGCAAATCGAAACAGGTCAAAACCTTGTTAACGATCTGGAAAAGATCCGACCGCATTTTGATGCAGAGTTTTATCGCTTATCCAACCCACAGTTAAGGGGCAGCGATGAAGATTTGCTGTTGCATTTTACGCAATCCGGCTGGCGAGAAGGGCGCAACCCGCATGAGCGATTTTCCATTGATTATTACCTGTCGGCATATCCGGAAATAGCGAAAGCCGGTTTTAATCCATTCTTGCATTACTTGCTGTTCGGCCAAAACGATGGGCGTAAAACACGCAAAACTGTGCCAACGCGATTAGGCTTTTCCAGCAAGGCAAATATCACTCCGCCCCACTTTTTATCTGTACTCGTTAAACCTTTAAGTGATGAAAAAACCCTTCCTCCCAGCGACGACACCTGCGCCAATGCGCTTTCAATTCACTGGGTGATCCCGGATCTGGCGCGCGGTAGCGGCGGCCATATGACCATTCTGCGAATGGTGCGATATTTGGAAACATTTGGTCATAGCTGCAAGATCTGGATTGAACGTCCCACGCACCACACAGATGGGGATGCGGCCTATCAAACCATCGTGAAGTATTTTCAATGTGTCCAGGCCGAAGTCGCGATGGTTCAGGACGGCTTTTTTGAGCAAACCGGGGATGTCGTGATCGCCACGGGCTGGACCACTG
>JAHRVZ010000369.1 GCA_019090405.1 Paracoccaceae bacterium | reverse complement strand
GTGCCCGGCAAAACCATGAACGTGATGTCCTTTGAAGGTCTGTCCGAACTGGACGCCGCCATTGATGACGCACTGGCGGATGATGCGGTCAAAGGCATCGTGATTACGTCGGGCAAAGCGGATTCATTTGCAGGAGGTATGGACCTTAACCTGTTGTCCACGCTGAAAGAAAATGCAGGCGACGACCCCGCAAAAGGGTTGTTCGAAGGCACCATGAAAATTCACGCCATGCTGCGCAAAATCGAACGCGCCGGGATGCAGCCTAAAACCAACAAAGGTGGCAAACCGATTGCGGCTGCCCTGCCCGGCACCGCTGCGGGGATCGGTCTGGAACTGCCACTGGCCACGCATCGCATATTTGTGGCTAATAATCCAAAGGCCCGCATCGGTCTGCCTGAAATCATGGTTGGCATTTTCCCTGGAGCCGGCGGCACCACGCGTCTGGCCCGCAAGCTGGGCCTGATGGGCGCCTCGCCGTTCCTGATGGAAGGCAAAATGGTCGCGCCCGACAAAGCCAAATCTGCTGGTCTGATTGACGAAGTTGTTGATGATCCGGTTGCCGCGGCCCGCGAATGGGTGCTGAATGCGGCCCCTGCCGATATGGTAAAACCATGGGACGCCAAAGGCTTTAAGATGCCTGGCGGTGCGCCCTATAACCCATCCGGCTACATGACCTATGTTGGTGCCAACGCGATGATCAACGGCAAAACCAAAGGCGCGTTTCCGGCGGCCAAAGCGATGCTAAGCGCGGTCTACGAAGGTGCCTTGGTTGATTTTGACACCGCCCTCAAAATCGAGGCACGATGGTTCACCAATGTGCTGATGAACCCGTCATCCGGTGCCATGATCCGGTCCTTGTTCCTGAACAAAGAGGCGCTTGAAAAGGGTGCTTTGCGACCAAAAGATGTTTCGGACCAACGGGTTAAGAAACTTGGCGTTCTGGGCGCGGGCATGATGGGTGCGGGGATTGCACTGGTGTCGGCTCAGGCCGGCATCGAGGTTGTTCTGATTGACCGCGACCAGCAAGCCGCCGACAGGGGCAAAGCCTATAGCGAGGCCTATCTCGACAAAGGCATGAAGCGGCGCAAGGTGACTGCCGAGAAGAAAGAGGCGATGTTGTCGCGTATCACAGCCACGCCTGATCTGGATCAGCTCAAGGGCTGTGATCTGATCATCGAAGCGGTTTTTGAGGATATTGGCGTAAAGGCCGAGATGACCAAAAAGGTCGAAGCGATTATTCCTGAAGATTGCATTTTCGCCTCTAACACCTCGACCCTGCCTATTGGTGAGTTGGCCAAGGCGTCCAAACGTCCGGACCAGTTCATTGGCATTCACTTTTTCTCGCCCGTGGAAAAGATGCTGCTGGTAGAGATCATCAAGGGGGCTGAAACAGGCCCAACGGCGATTGCCAAGGCGCTGGATTATGTGCGCCAGATCCGCAAAACCCCGATTGTGGTCAATGATGCACGGTTCTTTTATGCCAACCGCTGTGTCATTCCCTATGTCAACGAAGGCACGCGGATGATCACCGAAGGGGTGTCTCCGGTTCTGATCGACAATGCAGCACAGCAATTGGGCTTCCCGGTTGGGCCAATTCAGTTGGCAGATGAAACCAGCATTGATCTGGCCGCGAAAATCGCCCGTGCGACCAAGGCTGCGATGGGCAATGCCTATCCCGCCAGCAGCGCCGATGATCTGATTTTCTGGCTGGAAGAACAGGGCCGAATGGGGCGCAAATCCAATGCCGGGTTCTTTGACTATGATGACAAAGGTAAACGCATCCAATACTGGCCCGGATTGCAGGACAAATACCCCCATGCCGACCCCCAGCCGTCTTTGCAGGAAGTACAGGACCGCCTGATGTTCTCTCAGGTTCTTGAGGCCGTGCGCGCGCTTGAAGAAAACGTTCTGGAAGACATCCGCGAAGGCGATGTTGGCGCCATCCTGGGCTGGGGTTTTGCGCCTTGGTCCGGTGGACCGTTTAGCTGGCTGGACATCATCGACGCGCCCTATGCGGCTGAAAGATGTGACCAGCTACAGGCGGCGTTTGGTGATCGGTTCGCCTGCCCGGACCTGCTGCGCGACATGGCTGACAAGGGCCAGACGTTCTATGGCCGCTTTGGTGCCAAGGCTCAGGCCGCCTGAACTATATGAAAACGTCCCATCCCGATCAATTGATCCGGGGTGGGATAAAAACGCTTTAGCCAAAGGCATAGCCGAAACGCCTAATGTCCTCGGCGCAGCATTGGGCAATCGCTTTGGCTGCTTTATCAGTATAATATGGGCGGAAATCGGGTTTTCGGTTTGATGTGTTGCTGACCTCAGGTTTCAGATCAAACCCCAAATGATCCACCAGTCCCGCGGCATCCTGTTCAAACTGTTCTATCCGGATAAAAGCGTCGCAATGTTCAACCCCGTCAGAGCCGGTCATATAACGACCAGCCGGGTAGTTGCGAAAACCCGCGCTGATCTGGGGGTTTGTAACAAACTCGGCAAAACTCAGAGTTTGGGCAAGCGTTACCGAACTGTGGTTGAATTTCTGCTCACGTAACCAGTGATAATAGCTGACCGCACGATCCCAGGGATTGCGCACCAGAGTAAAAGCATAGAACCCGTTCAGCGCATCCTGATCGACCAGCCCTTCGATATCCGCCAGCGTCGAGTGTTTCCAAAGCCGTCCGCGCGTTGGCGTGCCCTTAACCCGGTGACGCCGACGGCGCGCTTTGGGCGTGTCACCCAGCATGACATCATCCTTCATCGCCCGCTGCTCAAGCGCCAGCGCAAGCGATGTTCCCGCAGTTTTCGGGATGTGAATAAAGACATAACGGCGACCGGTGCTCAATATCATGGGCCAAACCTATAACACTTTGTGGACAGGGAGAATCCACTTTCGCGCGACGGCTGTCAATTTCCCAATCAGGGTCTTTTCATTATCCGCATTGCGTCGCATAGTTTTGCAACCGCATGCGTAAGGGGAGACATACAATGGGATGGATGGCGGACGAAACCGGGCTGGAAAAAACAGCGGCAAATCATGTGCCGTTAACACCGCTGTCACATCTGCGACGCGCGGCCCATGTCTTTGCGGATGATCTGGCGATGGTTTACGGCAAACATCGCGTGACCTATGCGCAGTATTACGACCGCTGCACCCGTCTGGCATCGGCCATGGCAGCCATGGGTGTAAAACCCGGTGATGTTGTGGCCTCACTAATCCCGAACCTGCCGGCACAATGCGAAGCGCATTTTGGTGTTCCTGCCTGCGGGGCAGTGCTGAATGCCATCAATATTCGTCTGGATGTAGATACAGTCGCCTATATTTTTGATCACGGCGGTGCCAGCGTGGTGCTTGCAGATACCCAGTTTGTTGAACTGGCCGAACAAGCCAGTGAGCGGATGCAGGGCAAAGGCCCGACAATCATCGAAGTGCCTGATGTTGATGCCGGATTTCCGGCCACCGGGCGGCATCCGCTTTATGAGGATATTCTGGCCGCTGCTGACCCGGAATTTGACTGGATCATGCCGCAGGATGAATGGGAAAGCCTGTCACTGAACTATACTTCAGGCACCACCGGGCGACCCAAAGGCGTAGTCGCGCACCATCGCGGAGCCTATCTGATGACCATGGGCACAGTGGTCAGCTGGCGCATGGTTCTAAGGCCGAAATACCTGACAATTGTACCGCTGTTTCATTGCAACGGCTGGAATCACACATGGATGATACCACAGCTTGGCGGCACCGTGATCTGTTGTCGCGATATTACAGCCGAGGCGATTTACGACGCTATTGCCAACGAAGGTGCTACACATTTCGGCGCGGCTCCGATTGTGCTGAATATGATCGTTAACACCGCTGACGCTGATCGGCTGACCTTTGATCACACGGTCCAGGTGTTCACCGCAGGCGCGCCCCCTGCCCCTGCGACATTGGCCAAGATCGAGCAGCTTGGATTTGAGGTCACGCAGGTTTACGGGCTGACCGAGACCTTTGGACATGTCACCGAATGCCTATGGAAAGAGGCAGATTGGTCTGATCTGGATCAGGCCGCAACCGCTGCGATCAAGGCAAAACAGGGTGTGGCCATGCCAATGATGGAAGACATCACAGTGATGGACGAAAACATGCGCCAAATCCCGATGAACGCGCAGGATCAGGGTGAAATCGTCATTCGCGGCAATTCAGTGATGAAAGGCTATTACAAGAACCCCAAAGCAACGGCCGAGGCATTTAAGGGCGGTTATTTTCATTCCGGCGACATCGCGGTGCAGCATTCTGATGGATATATTCAGATCGCAGACCGCGCCAAAGACATCATCATCTCTGGCGGTGAAAACATCAGCTCTGTCGAGGTAGAGGGCGTCTTGATGGGTCATCCTGACGTTTTGCTGGCGGCTGTGGTGGCCAAACCTGACGATAAATGGGGCGAAGTCCCCTGCGCATTTGTCGAACTTAAAGACAAGGCACACACGGACGAAGCCGCGCTGATTGCCTTTGCCCGCAAAACGCTTGCCGGGTTCAAAGCCCCCAAAATGGTGGTGTTTCAGGAATTACCCAAGACATCGACCGGTAAAATCCAAAAGTTCGAATTGCGCAAGGTCGCGGCAGATTTGTAAATGTCTTTACGGTTGCAAAGCCGTTTTCTTTAAAAGAAAACGGACCGGAAAATTCATAATTTTCCGTGCGACGGTTCTAATCAATTGCAAAACAACTTAGAATTCGACAAAAGACGAGGCGCAGCAGACGCGACATAAATGACGGCACTAAGTGAATATACCCGGCTTGAAGCCATTGGCCTTTGGCGCGCAACGCCAGAAGATCAGCGCCGCGAGGTGATTGTATCTATTGGCGACGCAACTTTGGCCATTAGCACGGTCAAGGGCACCGCCCTTACGCATTGGTCGCTCGCTGCGGTGAACCGAACCAATCCCGGTGCGCTGCCGGCGATTTACTGCCCTGATGGTGACCCCGGAGAAACCCTTGAACTGGACGCGGATCAGCACGAGATGATATCCGCTCTGGAACGGTTGAGCAGCGCTATTGAACGCAGCCGCCCCCATCCGGGTCGATTGCGTCTGTATAGCGTTTTGGCGACGCTTGCTGTGCTGATAGGGATTTTGGTATTCTGGATGCCCACTGCATTGCTGAACCATACTGTATCAGTGGTGCCTGACATCAAACGCCAATCTATTGGCACAGCTTTATTGGGACATATTGAACGCGTCTCGGGGCGTGCCTGTTCGACCCCGGAAACCCGATCTGTTTTGGCGACGCTGGCGCAGCGCACCGGTGCGCGTAAACTGGTGGTGTTGCCAACCGGGGTTAGTGACAGCCGACATTTACCCGGTGGCATTGTGTTGCTGAACAAGGCGCTGATCGAAGACTATGAAGATCCTGCAATTGTAGCCGGATACATCCTTGCCGAACGCGCCCGCGCCGCCAACAATGACCCCTTGGCCGAACTGTTGCTTAAAAGCGGCCCATCGGCGTCTTTCCGGTTACTCACGACCGGAGAACTAAGCAAAGGCACGCTGGATCAATATGCCGAACATGTACTGGTGGCCGAGCGCCCGGACCTTGTCGACGAGATGGCGCTTTCATTGTTTGCACAAGCCGAAATTCCGTCAACGCCCTATGCCTATGCTCGTGATATTACAGGTGAAACTGTGCTGTCCTACATCGAAGCCGACCCAATGGCAGGCCAGTCACCCAAGCCAGTTCTGGCAGATCGTGATTGGGTTTTGTTGCAGAATATCTGTGGCGGATAACAGAGTTTTCACACAGGCCGAGCTGTGAAAACAAGACGTCCAACCATCGTTATTTGCTTATTCTGGCGTTGCTGAACCCGGCACCACGCACTTTGGCCAGGGCAGCATTTGCCTGATCCGCTGATGTAAACGGCCCGGCCAGAACAACGCGATAGGCTTTGCCTTTTCTGCTCACAGTTCCCAATCGCATCGGCAACCCGCTTTGCGCCAGGTTTTGCGCAGCTTTGCGGGCACCCGCATCGGTTTCATAGGTCGCAACTTTAACGTATTTTGGTTTATCTACGATTTGCGTTGACGTTGAAGCCGAGCGTGAAGATGTGCGTGAAATAGCTGTCTCAGTATTGCGCGATGACAAAACCAATACTTGTTTGCTGTCGGGCACCGCTGGAACGATCAATTTCCGGGGCACTGTCTGCGTCCAGATTTGATTGCTCTGCGCCTCTCCTGCAACCGTTCCCGTGGCACGCTCTGGGTTCAGGCGACCATCATCCCACGCCGGTTTATACCCGGGCGGAGGAGCCAGAACCACCTGCCGCGTAACGGCCAAAGAGGTAGAACGTTTGCCAGTGGCTACATTTTGATTGCCATTCGCGATCTGAACATTTGTGGTAATTTGACGCTTTTCATAGACATGACGCGGGACAATACGCGTGGTTGGGTCAACGGCCGAGGACTGTTCGGAAACCGGGCGGCGATACTCGGTCACAGGAAGTTCAACCTGAGGGCCACAGCGAACCGGATGTCTGGTATTGGCGTTAATATAGCGCTGACTTAACGGTGACGCACCCGAGCAGGCTGCCTGCGGCTTGGCGGCTTGGCTGGTCGCTGTTGAAACTGTGGTGTTTGTCGTGTCCGGGGTCGGCACCTTTGGTGTGTTGACAAAGATCAGGGGTTGCGGCTCTGGCCTTGGTGCGCTGCGTTTTGTTGTGCGCGACGTTGTTGTCACCGGCCTGGCCGGGACTGAAACAGTTGCTGTTGGTTCGGGCGGTGGATTGACAAACACCAATGGTACAGGTGCTGGTCTTGGTGCGCTGCGGTTATTCGTGCTGGATTGTTTTGGTGCAACAGGGGCCGCCGCCGCCGCCACTCTCTCGGGTGGTGGGTTTACAAACACCAAAGGTTGCGGCGCGGCTCTTTGCGTTCTGGTCGCGGGTTTTGCCGGTGCCGACACCTCGGCAACAGCAGCCGTCGATGCAACGGGTGCCGCAGGTGCCGGGGCGGTCTTTGATGTTCGCGGCTTTGCGGGTGGTGAAACCGGTGTTGGCCGCGCTTGCGCAGAGGCAGAAGGGGCCACGGTAATCTGAACAGGTGCCGCTGCAGAAGACGGTGGTGCACTGGGTGCGCGGGCAATCTCTGCCGCTGTCAGGCTTGGCTTATAGCCACAAATCTGTTGGCGTTTGCGCGACACTCTTGGCACCCAGGTCACATTGCCGTCGATACCAGCGCGGATAAAGATACAACCCTTGCTGTCAACGTATTGACGCCCCTTGAACGAAGCCGGAGGAAATTCCGCTGGCGTGCTCACATCGCGCAATGATCTGGCGTGCACAGAACCAATACCTGTAGGCGAGGTGACCAACCCTACAGACGCTACGATAATGGTGTATGCAATAAACCTTGTTGTTTTCATCCCTGCCCCTACAAGATGTTGCCAAATTGATGCAACATTTCCAGGGCAGAGTAAAGCTCTCTGATGGGTTATTTAGTCCCGAACATCCGATCACCTGCATCTCCAAGGCCGGGCATGATATAGCCCTTGTCGTTCAACTGGCGATCCAGGGACGCTGTGACAATTGGCACGTCCGGGTGGGCCTCTTTCATGCGGGCAATGCCTTCGGGGGCGGCCAGCAGACACAGGAACCTGATATTTGTGGCGCCGGCCTCTTTAAGCAGATCAATCGCGGCGGCGGATGAATTTCCGGTCGCCAGCATCGGGTCAACGGCAATGACCAGCCGGTCCTCTAGGCCCACAGGAACCTTGAAATAGTACTGAACCGGCTGCAGCGTTTCTTCGTCGCGATATAGCCCGACAAAACCAACCCGCGCTGAGGGGATCAATTCAAGCACCCCATCCAGCATGCCATTGCCAGCCCGCAGAATCGACACCAATGCCAGTTTCTTGCCTGACAATGTCGGAGCATCCATCTCTTCCATCGGGGTTTCGATGGTTTTGGTGGTCATTTCCAATTCACGGGTGATTTCATAGGCCAAAAGCTGGGTAATCTCGCGCAGCAATTGACGGAAATGTGCGGTCGAGGTGCCTTTGGCGCGCATCAGCGTCAGTTTGTGTTGCACCAGCGGGTGGTCGACGACGGTAAGATGTTCGGACATGGCAGGTCTCCTGATTTGGCGGTTCGTTTGTTAATGTTGCATGGCGACGGCGGGGGCAACCCAAGCCGCTAGAAAAAGCTACGCCCCGGACCTTGTGCCGGGACATTCAGATGATCGGCGATGCTGGCCGCGACATCGGCAAACTGCACAATTCCGATCTCTTTGGTCGCTTTGCCCGCGACCAGAACCGGAACCCGTTCGCGGGTGTGATCGGTGCCGGGCCAACTGGGATCATTCCCGTGATCGGCGGTAAACAGCATGATGTCATCGGCGCGCAATCTGGCAAGGATTGGCCCAATCGCCGCATCAAACCATTCCAAAGCGCGGCCATAGCCAGCAATATCGCGGCGATGGCCATAAAGGCTGTCAAATTCAACAAAATTGGCAAAGGTCAGGCTGCCGTCTTTGGCTGTATCCACCAGATTTGACAGATCCGCCATCAGATCGGCATCAGCGCCTTTGCTAACCTCATCAATGCCTTGCATGGAAAAGATGTCACCGATTTTGCCAATCGCATAGACATGCCGCCCTGCGTCCTGAACCCAGTTGGTCAGAATCGGAGCGGGTGGCGTAATCGCGTAATCTTTGCGGTTCAATGTGCGCGTGAATCCGGTTTCTGCGTCGCCAATAAAGGGGCGCGCAATGACCCGGCCAACTTTCATCGCGTGCAGACGCGGCGCAATGTCGGCGCATAACTGATACAGGCGATCAAGACCAAAGCTGTGTTCATGCGCTGCGATCTGAAAGACACTGTCGGCGGAGGTATAACATATCGGCTGACCGCTGCGCATATGTTGCGCGCCTAGCCGTTCGATGATTGCAGTGCCGGGGGCATGACAATTGCCCAGAATCCCGTCGCTGCCAGCGGCTTTGGCCACCTCTGCTACCAGATCAGAGGGAAAGGAATTCTCTGTATTGGGAAAATAGTGCCAATCCCATGGCACGGGTAGCCCGGCAAGTTCCCAATGTCCTGACGGCGTGTCTTTGCCTGCCGAAACTTCGCTGGCGGCCCCCCATAATCCGACTGGTTCGGACATTAACCCCGGCGCAGTTTCACCCGATGCCAGAAAAACCGAGCGCCCCAGCCCCAGCCCATCAAGATTAGGCATCCACAGCGGACCACTGCGCCCGATATCAGCCTTACCCGCTGCACAGGCCTGCGCGATATGCGCCAGCGTGTTGGCCCCGGTATCAGGCAAATCACCATTGAAAAACGCGTGGGCGTCAGCAGCCCCACCGATACCAACCGAGTCCATCACCACAACAAATGCACGCGCCATCAGCCGATCCGTTCATGTATAAGGTCAGGGACCGTGCAAGGCTCAGGCCCGACCGTGATTGATTGGCGCAATGCCATTTCAGCAGCCCGTGCTGCGTCTTCGCGCCCTGCGTGGATAACTCCCAACACCTTGCCTTTTTCGATCTTATCCCCAAGACGCACCAGCCCCGACAGCCCCACCGCAGGGTCAATCACATCACTTTCAACTTGCCTGCCACCGCCAAGGGCGACAACCGCAAGGCCAAGAGCTTCTCCATTTATTTTCGTTATATATCCGGAAGTTGTCGCATGAACTTCACGTATAACATTAGGTTCTGGCAAGAAGCGTTCCCAATCCTCAACAAAGCCAAGCGGTCCGCCCATCGCGGCGATCATCCGTCCAAACCGGTCTGCAACCCGGCCATCCCGCAAAGCCGCGACAATCTTGTCAGCGCCAGCCTGCACATCCGCAACCAACCCGGCATCCGCCATCAAAACGCCCCCCAAAGCGGCCGACAACTGCACCAGCGGGCCGGTCGCATCTTTGGTCAATACCTTCATGACTTCGGCCACTTCCAAAGCATTGCCAAGCGCCGGAGCCAGCGGTTGATTCATGTCGCTGATCACAGCTGTGGTCTTGCACCCGGCGGCGTTGGCGGTGTCGGTCAATGCACTGGCCAATGCGCGCGCCTCATCCATGGTTTTCATAAACGCACCGCTGCCGATTTTGACATCCAGCACCAAAGCATCCGGGCTGGCAGCCAGCTTTTTGGATAAGATTGACGCGGTGATCAAATCCAGACTTTCAACCGTCGCCGTCACGTCGCGGATTGCATAAAGCCGACGGTCTGCAGGGGCGATATCAGCGGTTGCTCCAACAATGGCACAGCCGGTTTCCGCGACAATTTCATAAAGCCGCTGTTGTGTCATGTTGGTTGATACACCGGGAATCGCATCCAGCTTGTCCAGGGTTCCGCCGGTATGGCCCAACCCCCGCCCCGATATCATCGGCACATAGGCGCCGCATTCTGCCAGCGCCGGGGCCAGTACCAGCGACAGGCAATC
>JAHRVZ010000368.1 GCA_019090405.1 Paracoccaceae bacterium | reverse complement strand
GCGCTTTTAAAAGGAGACAGACATGGACTTGAACAAGTTCACCGAAAGGTCGCGCGGTTTCGTACAGGCGGCCCAGACAATCGCGATGCGCGAAGGCCATCAGCGGCTGACGCCCGAACACATTCTTAAGGCATTGATGGATGACGATCAGGGGCTTGCCAGCAACCTGATTACCCGCTCTGGCGGCGCGCCTGCGCGTGTGGTTGAGGCAGTGGATACTGCCGTCGCAAAAATCCCGCAGGTTAGTGGCGATTCTGGTCAGGTCTATATGGACGGCACCACCGGCAAGGTTTTTGCCGAGGCTGAAAAACTAGCGACAAAAGCCGACGACAGTTTTGTTCCGGTTGAGCGGATTTTGATGGCGTTGTGCATGATCAAATCCAAGGCCAAAGATGCACTGGATGCCGGGGCGGTAAACGCGCAGGCGTTGAACGAAGCAATCAATGACATTCGCAAAGGCCGCACCGCTGATAGCGCGACTGCCGAAGACAGCTATGAGGCGCTCAAGAAATATACCCACGATCTGACCGAGGCTGCGGCGGAAGGTAAAATTGATCCGATCATCGGGCGGGATGATGAAATCAGGCGCACGATGCAAGTTCTTAGTCGCCGCACCAAAAACAACCCCGTTTTGATTGGTGAACCCGGTGTCGGTAAAACGGCAATCGCCGAAGGTCTGGCGCTGCGCATCATCAATGGTGACGTTCCTGAATCCCTGCACAACAAGAAACTGCTTTCGCTGGATATGGGTGCGCTGATTGCCGGTGCCAAATATCGTGGTGAATTTGAGGAACGGCTTAAATCTGTCCTGACCGAAGTCACCGAAGCTGCGGGCGAAATCATCCTGTTCATCGACGAGATGCACACGCTTGTGGGTGCCGGCAAAGGCGAAGGCGCGATGGATGCGGCGAACCTGATTAAACCGGCACTGGCACGTGGTGAATTGCACTGCGTCGGGGCCACCACGCTGGATGAGTACCGCAAATACGTCGAGAAAGACGCGGCACTGGCGCGGCGTTTCCAGACGATATTTGTAAGCGAACCAACCGTCGAAGACACCATCTCGATTCTGCGCGGTATTAAAGAGAAATACGAATTGCACCACGGTGTACGAATTTCTGACGCTGCTTTGGTGGCGGCTGCCACGCTTAGCCATCGCTATATCACCGACCGGTTTTTGCCGGACAAAGCGATTGATTTGATGGACGAAGCCGCCAGCCGTCTGCGCATGGAGGTCGATAGCAAACCAGAAGAGCTGGATGCGCTTGACCGTGAAATCCTGCAAAAGCAGATCGAAGCCGAGGCGCTTAGGCTTGAGGATGACACAGCATCCAAGGACCGGCTGGAAACGCTGGAAAAAGATCTGGGCGATCTTCAGGACCGTAGTGCTGAAATGACAGCCCAATGGCAGTCCGAAAGGGATAAACTCGCCGGGGCACGCGACATAAAAGAACATCTAGAGGCCGCGCATACCGAACTGGAAATCGCCAAACGCGAGGGCAATCTCGCCAAAGCGGGCGAGCTGTCATATGGCGTCATTCCCGAGTTGGAAAAACAGCTGAGCGATGCCGAAGGTCGCGAAGTCGCTGACGTGATGGTCAAAGAGGCAGTGCGCCCTGAGCAAATCGCCGAAGTGGTTGAACGCTGGACAGGCATCCCGACCGCGCGAATGCTGGAAGGCGAGCGAGATAAACTGTTGCGAATGGAGGACGACCTGCACCGGCGGGTAATCGGTCAGAACGCGGCTGTCGGTGCCGTATCCAATGCCGTGCGCCGCGCACGGGCCGGTCTGAACGACGAAGGCCGACCTTTGGGCAGTTTTCTGTTTCTGGGGCCAACCGGTGTCGGTAAAACTGAACTGACCAAAGCCGTGGCTGAATTTCTGTTTGACGATGAAAACGCAATGACTCGCGTGGATATGTCGGAATTCATGGAGAAACATTCGGTGTCACGCCTGATCGGGGCGCCTCCGGGCTATGTTGGCTATGACGAAGGTGGTGTTTTGACCGAGGCCGTGCGCCGACGTCCATATCAGGTGATCCTGTTTGATGAGGTCGAAAAGGCACATCCGGATGTGTTCAACATTCTGTTGCAGGTGTTGGATGACGGGGTTCTGACCGACGGTCAGGGGCGGACTGTTGATTTCAAACAGACGCTGATCGTGCTGACATCCAACCTTGGATCACAGGCGCTTAGCCAGTTGCCGGATGGCGCGGACGCTGCGGATGCACGTCGTGATGTCATGGATGCGGTGCGGGTACATTTCCGTCCCGAGTTCCTGAACCGGCTGGATGAAACGATCATCTTTGACCGTCTGGTGCGGGAAAACATGGACGAAATCGTTGATATCCAACTTGGTCGGCTTAAGAAACGTCTTGAGGCACGTAAAATTACGCTTGAGCTGGATGAGGTTGCGAAAACCTGGTTGGCGGATGAAGGGTATGATCCGGTGTTTGGCGCACGTCCTCTGAAGCGGGTGATCCAGCGGGCATTGCAAAACCCACTAGCTGAAATGTTGCTTAGTGGTGATGTGCTGGACGGCGATATGATCCCGATCAGCGCCGGGCCCGAAGGTCTGATCATTGGTGACCGGATCGCCGCGTCCAATCGACCGGCTCCCGATGACGCGGTGATACACTGATGTAGATAGCGAAAGGCCCGCCATATCAGGCGGGCCTTTATGATAACTTGGCTATTCGCGTCTCGTGAAACTTCCTTCAAACTAAAAGACATACAGCTTGCATCAAAACAAGTTCCTGCGCAGAATCAAATATAGCGATGGTGGTGCGACTTGTGCCACGCAAAATATATCGGAGTATTTGAATGGATCTTGCATTACGCGCTTTTGATGCCCTATCTGCTGTCTTTGTCATTTTGCTGGGCATCGGTGCTTTGGCATTGGTTGTAATCTTTATAATCGACCGCAATCAGACAGGCGATGCGATCCGGCGCAATTATCCGGTTATCGGACGGTTTCGCGAACTTTTCAGCGGTCTGGGCGAATTTTTTCGCCAGTACTTCTTTGCAATGGACCGTGAAGAGTTGCCGTTTAACCGTGCCCAGCGTGAATGGGTGGACCGGGCGGCCGAACTAAAGGGCAATACAATTGCCTTTGGATCAACCCGGAACCTGAACGTGGTGGGCACGCCGCTATTTGTGAATGCTGCATATCCACCGACACACAGCCAGTTCGGCACATCCAAACCCATGGTCATTGGGGCGGGCACGCGCACTCCTTATACTGCACACTCTTTTTACAATATTTCCGCGATGAGTTTTGGGGCGTTGTCCCGACCCGCAGTTCAGGCGCTAAGCCGGGGGGCTAAAGAGGCCGGGATATGGATGAATACCGGCGAAGGCGCCCTAAGTCCTTATCACCTTGAGGGCGGCTGCGACGTTGTTTTTCAGATCGGAACAGCGAAATATGGTGTTCGTGACAACGACGGCCATTTGGACGATGACAAATTGCGCGACGTCGCCAGCCACGAAACCGTGCGGATGATCGAGATCAAGTTGGCGCAAGGGGCCAAGCCGGGCCATGGCGGTATTCTTCCCGCTGAAAAAGTCACTGCCGAGATCGCCAGGATTCGCCATATTCCAGAGGGGCAGGCCAGCCTTTCGCCCAATCGTCATACCGATGTTGGCGATGACGAAGCGTTGCTGGATATGATTGCACATGTCCGCGAAGTCACCGGCAAGCCTGTTGGCATCAAGGTGGTTATCGGGGCCGAATCTATTATCCGCAATTTGTTTGAGACAATCGCCCGACGTGGCCCGGATAGCGCGCCGGATTTTATAACTGTTGATGGCGCCGAAGGTGGATCAGGTGCGGCGCCGATGCCGCTGATTGATCTGGTGGGTATGTCGATACGTGAATCACTGCCTTTGGTGGCGGACCTGCGCGATGAATTTGGCCTCAAGGACCGGATCAGGCTGATTGCCTCGGGCAAGTTGGTTAATCCAAGCGATGTGGCCTGGGCTTTGGCAGCAGGCGCTGATTTTATCAATTCGGCGCGTGGCTTTATGTTTTCGCTGGGCTGCATTCAGGCGTTGAAATGTAATCGCAACACCTGCCCGACCGGAATTACCACGCATGATGCGCGGCTTCAAAAGGGGCTGGTGGTTGAAAACAAACATCCTCGGGTCACGGCCTATGCCACGGAGCTGATCAAAGAGGTCGAAATGATTTCGCATTCGGTCGGTGTGTCCGAACCGCGCGAACTGGGCCGCCGACATGTGCGTATCGTTCAGGCCGACGGGCGTAGCATTCCGATGAACGAACTAATGCCACGTTACAGTGCGGTCGCTGAATCGTGACGCAAGTTTTATTGGTGCCCGCTATATATATGTCTAATTGAACGGTGACACATGTAAGAGGAGCGCTTTATGGCCTATCGCTGGAAATCTGATCTGACGGACGACGACGTAACACCGTTTAACAGCTTTATGAATCGTCGACAGATCATGGCCGGGATGGCTGGTGTGGGTCTTGGTGCGATTGCTGGCCCCGTGGGGGCTGCGGCGGGGCTTGATCCGAATACGTGGGAAGAGATCACAAACTATAATAACTTTTACGAATTCGGCACGGGCAAGGAAGATCCCGCCAAATATGCCCACCAGATGACAACGTCGCCTTGGAAGGTAACGATTGACGGCATGGTGGATCGCCCGGGCGAGTATTCAATTGACGACATCATGTCCGAGATGAAGATAGAAAAGCGCATCTATCGTTTCCGCTGTGTTGAAACCTGGTCAATGGTTGTTCCGTGGAATGGCTTTGAGCTTGCCGATCTTTTGAACATGGCTGGCGTCAAAAGCGATGCCAAATATGTAGGGTTTGAAACATTGCTGCGTCCTTCGGAAATGCCGGGCACCCGGCACAATGTGCTGGACTGGCCATATGTCGAAGGTTTGCGTCTGGACGAAGCAATGAACCCGCTGACGATTATGGCGACTGGCATTTACGACAAACCAATTCCAAACCAGAACGGCGCGCCGCTGCGTTTGGTGGTGCCGTGGAAATACGGGTACAAATCCATCAAGTCGATTGTAAAGATTACCCTGATGGACAAACAGCCCCCCACCAGTTGGAACCGCTACAGTGCGAATGAATATGGGTTCTATAGTAATGTGAACCCTGAGGTGAGCCACCCACGCTGGTCACAAGCATCGGAAAAACGGATTGGCGGCGGTTTGTTGGCGCGTAAGACTCCAACTTTGATGTTCAACGGATACGAAGAAGAAGTCGCGGCCATGTATGAAGGCATGGACCTGGGCAAGTACCACTAGAATGGTCGTTGATCGCCTGAATGGATGGCTGCGGCGGATTCCCGTTTGGGCCGTCTATCTGGCGCTGTCGCTGCCGCCACCTATACTATTATATTTGGGCCTTACCGGAGGTCTGGGGATCGAACCGATCGAGGCGCTTGAACATGAGTTGGGCGAACGTGGGCTTCAGTTATTGATTGTTGGTTTGGCGATCACTCCGACGCGCCGCTATCTGGGGCTGAATCTGATAAAATTCCGCAGGGCCATCGGAGTGATGACCTTTATCTATATCTCTTTGCACTTGCTGGTGTGGTTGGTTCTGGATGTTCAGATCCTGAACGAGATCTGGGCCGACATTCTTAAACGTCCCTATATAACCATTGGGATGCTGGGCTTTGTGCTGATGATCCCTTTGGCACTGTCATCCAACAATTGGTCGGTGCGCCGGTTGGGGCCGAAATGGCGGACCTTGCACAGGCTGGTTTATGGCATCGCGATTCTGGGTGCCCTGCACTTTATCCTGTTGGTCAAAGGTTTCCAGATCGAGCCTCTTATATATATGGCGGTCATATTGGGTCTTTTGGCGCTACGATTCCCGAAGAAGCGCAATCGAGTCGTCGCCTGAACGATTTGCAGGTGGCAAACAGGCAAGAATCGAACCAGTTCGGGTGATTCACAGAAATTTCAGCGATTCACTCATCTGATTCCGACTCGATTCACCCGGTGAATCGGTCTGAATCGGGCCCGACTTGGGGGTAAAGCTGTGAATAACCCAATATCTAGTGTTAGCGCCGGAACCGAGTCGCATTGAATTCCACCAGAAACCAGAGGCCAAGTGAAATTGCGCAAAAACATTACTTTATAACTATCTGATAAATAACGATAAAACAGAAAAATCGAAAAAAGATGATGTTTCTGTAAAAAAGTGCTTGCGGGTACCCGCTACTAACCCTAGAACCCCCTTACCGGAGGCGCAGAGATGCTCCAACGGGGCGCCAGACGGGCCACACGGAAGCGGAAACGCAGACAAACGGCAACGAGACGCAGACTAAAATGATCGAGGTAATTCAGGCGGGGCGCGCCAAAAAGTTAGGGCGCATCCTGTAAGTTTTGTCTCAACGCTCTTTGAAATTGATAATTACTGAAGAGATATGTGGGCGGTTTGGTTCATTTCGATGGAT
>JAHRVZ010000367.1 GCA_019090405.1 Paracoccaceae bacterium | reverse complement strand
GGTGTGGTGTATAATCGCGACACGTTGCTTGGTATTGCCAAGGCCTGCAAACGGCACGATCTGTGGCTGCTGTCTGACGAAGTTTACGACACTCAGGTCTGGGAGGGCGAACATCTTTCGCCCCGTGCCCTGCCCGGCATGCAAGATCGCACATTAGTCATCGGCTCGATGTCCAAATCCCACGCCATGACCGGGTCTCGTTGTGGCTGGATTGTCGGACCCACGGAAATCATCACCAATCTGATCAATCTGGCAACACATACGACCTATGGCGTCGCCGGGTTTGTTCAGGATGCCGCCAATTATGCGCTTAATGCCGGCTGTGAACTGGAAGCAGAAGTCGCCGCACCCTTTCGCCGCCGCCGCGCCTTGGCGCATGACATAATAGGCGCTCAGAACACTGTTTCCATGGTGCCCGCGCAGGGTGCGATGTACATCATGCTGGACATTCGCGCCACCGGAATGACCGGCAAAGCCTTTGCCTATGCCTTGTTGAACAGCCACCACATCGCTGTCATGCCCGGCGAAAGCTTTGGCCAAGCCGCAGCTGGCCACGTTCGCGTGGCGATGACCATTGAGGATCAGAAATTCGCCGCTGCGCTAAAAACGCTCTGCGCATTCGCCGCGTCTCTGCGCACATCCTGATATTCAGTTTGGTAAAAATATCCCCGCCGGAGGCTCAAATACTTTTCTTGCACCACCAATGACGTAAACAGAACAGACCCTGCCGCAAATTCACGCAAAATCAGCAACATATCGCGGAGGGAAAATGCAAAGCGAAGCCCCAAAAATCAGGCTGGTCATGACGACCATTGGTGCCGCTCGTGGTCGCGCAGCGCGGGGACGCCCCGGGTTGGACTGAAACTCGTTACTTCAGATCAACAAGCAAAGAGCGACATCCAAAATGACCAAATCCACCATCCCCCATGGCCGCAGCGGCGGGCGCGCAGCCCGCCGCGCTGCCCGCGCAGCACCTCTTGCTGACCATTTGCGCCCCATCAGACCCGGTATGTTGGGTGGTACATTTCGCCCCCTATCCAAGTCCGGGATGCAGCTCATTCATCAGGCGGCACTGGATGCGCTGGAACAAATTGGGCTGGCGGATGCACCCCAAAGCGGCATTGAGCACCTCACACGGGTCGGAGCCATACAGGGCGACGATGGCCGCATCCGGTTCCCACGCGCTTTGATCGAAGACGTGCTGGCAAATGCAAATCAATCCCTCACGCTGAGGGGGCGTTCACCAGAACATGATCTGGATCTTGGCGGAAGTCGCGTGCATTACGGCACTGCCGGGGCTGCGGTTCATATAGTTGATGTGAAAACCAGCAATTATCGCGAAAGTACGCTGCAGGATTTGCATGATGCGGCGCGTATTGCCGATCGGCTGGACAATATCCATTTTCTGCAACGCCCAATGGTGGCACGAGATATAACGGACAATCTGGAATTGGACCTCAACACAATCTATGCCTGCTGTGCCGGTACCACCAAACATATTGGCACGTCTTTTGGCGAGCCGTCGTTTGTGCCACATGCGCTTGAATTGCTGCACCAAATTGCCGGGAGCGAGGACAAATGGCGCGCGCGGCCTTTTGTGTCCAACTCTAATTGTTTCGTCGTGCCACCCATGAAATTCGCCACCGAAAGCTGCGAAGTGATGGAGGCCTGTATTCAAGGCGGCATGCCGGTCTTGTTGTTGTCTGCGGGTCAGGCCGGGGCAACCGCCCCTGCCCCAATTGCAGGTGCAATCGTTCAGGCGGTCGCGGAATGTCTGGCAGGGTTGGTCTATGTCAACGCCGTAAAACCGGGGCATCCGGTGATTTTTGGCACATGGCCTTTTGTCTCTGACCTGCGCACTGGCGCGATGTCTGGTGGCAGCGGCGAGCAGGCATTGCTAACCGCAGGATGCGCGCAGATGCACCAGTTCTATGGCCTGCCCGGAGGCGCGGCTGCTGGAATTGCAGACGCAAAACTGCCCGATATGCAGGCCGGATGGGAGCAGGCGATGTCAAATGTCATGGCCGGCATGTCTGGTCTGAACATGGTTTACGAGGCGGCGGGCATGCACGCGTCGTTGTTGGGGTTCTGCTTTGAATCGCTGATATTGGGCGATGATCTGATCGGACAGGCCTTGCGCTGTGTTCGTGGCATCGAGGTGGACGAGGATTCGGTATCGCTTGAGACTATCCGCGCCACCTGTCTTGGCGGGCCGGGGCATTATCTGGGCAGTGAACAAACACTAAGTCGCATGCAGACAGAGTATGCCTATCCGGCAATTGCCGATCGTTTGTCCCCCAAAGCGTGGGAAGAAGTTGGCAAACCCGACTTGATCGCGCGTGCCGTCGCCCGCAAAGATGAAATTCTGAGCACCCGGTCATCTGCTCTGTTTGATGCAGAAACGGATACGGCCATTCGCAAACGGTTTAATATCCATTTGCAGGTTTAGTGGATTTGGCCGGCGTAGATTGGGGGCGCTGCCCCCTGTCCCCCCGGGATATTTCCAAACAAAAGAAATATGCAAGCGCGCTGATTTGCACCTGTCTCAGACGAAAAGAGCGGGAGGTCTGAAACCCCCCGCTTTAGTTTCGCCGTTCAGGCTCATCTAGTTTACCGCCCGGTGTTTTTTTGCCTGCGGCCTGAACGTCGTCGGGGGCGAGCGCACCCGCCCCGTGTTCGTGAGATTTCATGGAAATCCCGCGATCCAAGGACAGAACGGAAATCGCAGAATTCTGCGGAGTCTGAGCTGTCCCAAATGAAACAGGCATCAGATACGCCTGCTTCGGTTGTTTCGGCGGGGCTGGATTAACCGAGGAAATCCATACCCCTACACGTCATTGCTAACGCGATTTCTTAGCTACACCCGCTGGTTCCTCCGCAAGTGTTGCATTTCATGCAGGTGCCGTTACGCACCAGTGTGTAATTTCCACATTCGTTGCAGGCTTCTCCTTCATATCCCTGCAATTTGGCTTTGGTGCGGGCATCAACCTGAATGGCACCTGTTGTTGTTGCCGTGGCTTCCGGAACCAGCGTTTGCAAAGCGGCTACCGGATCCATTGCCCCACCAAGAGCGGTCGCGCCAGCAATCGCCTGTCCGCCCTGCAATACGACCAGTTCCTGCGGCATACGTTTGCGCAGATAGCCTGTTGAGCTGATTTGTTTCAGCACTTCCAAAGACTTACTCGCAGCCGAATCGGACATTTCCGAAATGTTGCGCACGCCCTCTTCGACCCCAAGCCCGACATCGTCAAACGACGCGCCTTCGGGTTTGACATGGGCCAGATCGGTCCGGTCCAGATACGACACTGCCAGTTCGCGGAACACGTAATCCAGAATGGATGTGGCGTTCTTGATGCTGTCATTGCCCTGCACCATGCCGGCGGGTTCAAATTTGGTAAAGGTAAAGGCGTCGACAAATTCTTCAAGCGGCACGCCGTATTGCAGGCCCACCGATATAGCGATGGCAAAGTTGTTCATCATCGCCCGGAACCCTGCACCCTCTTTGTGCATGTCGATAAAGATTTCACCCAGATTGCCGTCTTCGTATTCACCGGTGCGCAGATAGACTTTGTGGCCACCAACAACGGCCTTTTGGGTATAGCCTTTGCGCCGCTGAGGCAT
>JAHRVZ010000366.1 GCA_019090405.1 Paracoccaceae bacterium | reverse complement strand
TGGTGACGGTGGATGCCGGGCCAGACCTCGCTATGCGTTTGCGCGAAATCTCCCCTGATGTTGTGTTTAACGCCCTGCATGGTCGCTGGGGCGAAGATGGTTGCGTGCAGGGAATGCTGGAGTGGATGGGCCTGCCCTATACGAATTCCGGGGTGCTTGCGTCGGCTTTGGCGATGGACAAACAACGCAGCAAAGTCGCGTATGCCGCCGCGGGTCTGCCAACCGTGCCAAGCGGGATATTTGCTAAATCCAAGGTGATGGCAGGCCATGTTATGGCGCCTCCTTATGTGGTGAAGCCCAACAGCGAAGGCTCAAGCGTCGGGATCTATATCGTACAAGAAGATGCAAATGGACCGCCGCAGCTGGCCGAAACAATGCCAGACAAGGTGATGGTCGAGGCCTACGCACCCGGACGTGAATTAACCACAACCGTGATGGGGGACCGGTCGCTGACTGTGACCGATATTCTGACCGATGGTTGGTACGATTATGATGCCAAATACAAACCGGGTGGGTCACGTCATGTGCTGCCTGCCGATGTGCCGGCCGAGATTTTTGATCTGTGCATGGATTATGCGCTGCGGGCGCATGATGTGTTGGGCTGTCGCGGTGTTAGTCGTACTGATTTTCGCTGGGACGAAACCCGCGGGGTTGATGGTCTGATCCTGCTGGAAACAAACACCCAGCCTGGAATGACACCGACCTCGCTAACCCCCGAGCAGGCGGACCATTTGGGGATGAGCTTTGGTGAAATGTGCAGCTGGATGGTTTGGGACGCATCATGCAACAGGTAGGTGAAACATCCCGCGATCCAGCCCCTTCACGCATGTCCTACCGGATGCAGCGCTGGATGCTGACTCCGGGTGTTCGGTTGATGCTGCGCGCAGGCATTCCAATGCTGGTAGTTTTTGCAGTGACCAGCGGGTTTCTCGCCAGCGAAACACGACGCGACGCGGTAAAGCAATTTGTTGCCGATATACGTCTTGGTATTCAGGAGCGTCCTGAATTTATGGTATCCCTGATGGCCATTGATGGCGCAGGGCTTAATCTGGCAGAAGAAATTCGCGAGGCTATTCCATTGAATTTCCCGATCAGTTCGTTTGATCTGGAACTGAAACAGATACGCGATACCGTATCCGGGCTTGACCCGGTCAAGAACGCCAGCGTGCGGATCAAGCCAGGTGGCATTCTGCAAATTGATGTAATCGAACGTCTGCCGGTCGTAGTGTGGCGTGACCGTCGCGGTGTCACGTTGCTTGACGAAGCCGGAGTCCGGGTCGAGAAAATTCCCGGTCGCTCTGCGCGGGCTGATTTGCCGTTGATAGCGGGGCGTGGGGCCGACAAAAACGTCGCTCAGGCGCTTGCGTTGATTGCAGCGTCGGGGCCGTTGCGTGATCGGGTACGCGGGCTGGTACGTATTGGTGAACGCCGCTGGGATCTGGTTTTGGATCGCAGTCAACGTATTTTGCTTCCGACCACCAAGCCGGTGCGGGCTTTGGAGCATGTCATTGCTCTTAGTCAGGCGCAGGACATGTTGAAACGTGATCTTGCAGTTGTGGATATGCGCCTTGCGGCACGGCCAACCATTCGAATGTCACCTGAGGCGGTCAAAGACTGGTGGCAGATCAGAGAAACCAACGGAATCGGGCACTAAGCGATGACAGATTTTTATCAGTCCCAACGGGCAATGCGGCAAATGCGGCATCAGGCAATGCAACGCGGTGTTGTGGCCATTTTGGACGTTGGCAGCTCAAAAATCGCCTGTCTTATTTTGCGCTTTGATGGCACTGGGCGGCTAAGTGATGACAATTCCATCGGCTCGTTGGCCGGGCAATCCGGGTTTCGTGTCATTGGGGCAGCCACCACCCGGTCGCGTGGTGTCAACTTTGGCGAAGTCACCGCCATGCAGGAAACTGAACGCGCCATTCGCACCGCTTTGCAGGCGGCGCAAAAGATGGCTGAAATCCGTGTTGATCACGTAATCGCCTGTTTCTCCGGGGCCAATCCGCGATCCTATGGGCTGAATGCGCAAATTGAACTTGAAGGTCAGGTAGTCGACGAGAATGAGATTTCCCGCGTTCTGGCGGCCTGTGATGTGCCCGAATATGGGGCCGGGCGCGAAGTTTTGCATGCTCAGCCGGTGAATTTCGCGCTGGATCATCGTTCAGGACTGGCAGATCCACGCGGGCAGTTGGGACAATCTTTGTCTGTGGATATGCATATGCTGACAGTGGATGCCGATGCCATTCAGAACCTCGCATATTGCATCAAACGTTGCGATCTGGAACTGGCCGGGATTGCGTCGTCGTCCTATGTCACGGGTGTATCGTCACTGGTTGAGGATGAACAGGAACTTGGCTCGGCCTGTATTGATCTGGGTGGCGGATCTACCGGCATCTCGATCTTTATGAAAAAGCACATGATCTATGCGGACTCGGTGCGTATGGGCGGAGATCATATCACCGCTGACATATCAAAAGGTCTGGGCGTGCCTATGGCCAATGCCGAACGGATCAAGACGTTTTACGGCGGCGTTCATGCCACCGGGATGGATGATCGCGAAATGATCGACATTGGCGGCGATACCGGCGACTGGGAACACGATCGACGCACCGTCAGTCGGGCCGAGTTAATCGGCATCATGCGGCCCCGGGTCGAGGAAATTCTGGAAGAGGTCCGCGCCCGTCTGGACGCGGCCGGGTTTGAGCATTTGCCAAGCCAGCAAATCGTTCTGACCGGGGGTGGCAGTCAGATTCAGGGGCTTGATTCTTTGGCCAGTCGCATTCTGGGTCAACAAGTGCGCCAGGGTCGGCCTTTGCGGGTTCACGGGTTGCCACAGGCCGCGACCGGACCGGGATTTGCCGGCGCAGTTGGTCTTTGTTTGTTTGCTGCCAACCCGCAGGATGAATGGTGGGACTTTGAAATTCCAGTAGATCGGTACCCGGCGCGATCGTTTAAGCGCGCCGTAAAATGGTTTCGGGACAATTGGTAACCGCTAGATATTGCTAAATAGTCGATATTAAGCGGTTTTGCGCAACAAATTGCCTATATTTTGGGGCAATATTGCGTTTTTTTGGTGACGCCTTGTCTTTGGGTGACTAAGGTCAGGTTAGACAGGCAGAATATAACGCGCGCGAATGCGGGCAGGCAG
>JAHRVZ010000027.1 GCA_019090405.1 Paracoccaceae bacterium | reverse complement strand
CGGCGCAATCGCATCGCGGGCAGGGCAGCAGCAAGGCCCGCCGCCAGTATCGCCAGTCCAAACAGGATCAGCCAGTCAAGCGGGAACAGGTACATCGGCAAACGCCAGCCAAAGGCTTTGACATTGATAACCTTCAGCAACACCCATGCCAGCATAAGCCCCAGCGGCAACGCCAGCAAAGCGGTCATCGCCGCAAGCACCAAAGACCGCGCCATTTCCAGCCGCGCCAGTTGGTTTCGCGTCAGACCCAGCGCCCAGACCGGAGCGAGTTGGGGCAGGCGCATCGACCAAAGGGTTAACAGACTGGTCAGAATGGCAAAACCGGCAACACCCAGCGTCAGAACATTCAGCGCCCCTGTGACCACAAAGGTTTTCTCAAAAACCGCGAGCGAACGTGCTTTGATCTCAGATTGGTTGATGATTGCCGCCAACGGTGGGTCAAAATGCCTGTTCAACTCGCTGATAAGTCCCGTCACTTTGTCCGGGGAAAGGCGCAAAGCAAACTGCCGGTTTGGCAACTTGTTCGTGTGGTTCAGAAGGTTTTGCATCGAAACAATGGCCTGTCCGCCGGGATTGCCGTAATCAGAATAAATACCGACAACAGGCAGCTGCCAGTTTGGCCCGAAATTGACCAGATCACCCAGTTGCAGGCCATCACGACGTGCCAGTTGTTCACTGATCAGGGCGCTGCTGTTGTTAGCGATTTTTTCCCAGACATTGGCGGCTGACTCAAGCAGGGGCCAGTTTTCTTTATAGGTCGCATGATCAATGATACCATAAATGCGGGTTGTCTGGCCGTTCACTTTGGCGTCGGTCTGGCGGATTGGCAGAACTGCATCGACACGGTGCGCCAGCCAATTTTGTAATTCGGCAGCCTGCGCATCGCTGCGGGCGGTGACGTATAATTCAGCCGCCAGTCGCTGATCCAGCCAGCCGGTAAAGGTCAGCCGAAAACTTGATACCATCGTGCCAACCCCGACATTGGTGGCCAATGCCAGCAACAGTGCCATCAACGCCAGCGAAATCCCCGGCAGTTGCACCTTCATATCGGCCCAGACCCATTGCGCCACGGGACCACGTGCGGGTTTGGCCGCCAGAGATATCAACAGGCCCAGCAGCAAAGGCAGCAATAGCGCCGCCCCCAACATCAACCCCGCCAACAGAACAAACCCGGCGATCAGACCATCAAACAGCGTCACCGCCATAAGGCCGCCAATAATCAGCGCCACTCCCACGATGGCCTGCCAACGCGCGCTTTGCGCCGAATTGCGCGACCATTCATAGCTGCCAGAAGCCGCCAATATCGGCATATGTGCCAGTTTCCAAACACCATGTGCTCCGGCGATTTGGGTACCGGCAACGGCCATGCCCAACCCGGCAAGCACCCAAATCGGGCGCAATACCAGTTCTCCGGGGATCGACGCGCCATAAAGACCACGCAATGTGGCCGAGACATCAGGCAACAGCACTGCCGCTATCAGATAGCCGATGACCAATCCCAAGGTACCCGCAATCAGCGCCAGTGCCGTCAACTCTGCCAGCACCAGTATAGTCAGGGTGCGCGCCGGAAGGCCAAGCGCGCGCAAGGTGCGGAACATGGAACGGCGTTGCTCAAACGCCAGTCCAACAGTGCCGTGCACGATGAACAGCCCGACGGCAAAGGCCAGCAGGCCAAAAGCCGTCAGGTTCAAATGGAAACTGTCGGTTAGACGAGCGGTTGCCGGGTCTTGCCGCTCAAGGTCCGGCGCGATTTCGGACAGCGGATCCAGACCGGCGGGTTGCTTGGGCAGGATCAGCAAATGATTGATAAAACCACGTTGATCCAGCAGGGTTTCGGCAATGCCAATGTCTGTCAGAACGACATTTGCGGGCAATGTATCCATAATTTCGACGGGTGGCAGACTGGTTTGATCTGCAATGGTATTGGCAGTTACGGATGAAGTAAAAAGCCGCCCCGGTTCGATCAGGATTTCATACAGCGATCCGGTGGCAGGTCCATTTTGCTCCAGATCAGGGGCGTTTAGAAAATCAACGCCAATCAAAGTGACGGGTGTTCCGCCAATGCGCAACCGACCTTGCACAACGGGCGACACTTGCCAGCCGGCACGGCGCAAAGCGACATAGCGATCTAACGGGATCAAACCCTCGCGTGCGACCAGAACCGGGCCGCGATCGGCGCCAAACTGGCTAAGGGCGCTGGCGTAACTGGCGCGCGCTTCGGCATTGATTGCCTGTACCGCAGACCACAGCCCCGTGGCCAGCGCCAGACCCGCGATCAGGGTGACAAGTTGCAAAGGTTGACGCCGCCAATGTGACAGCAGGGCACTGATGGCGGTCAGGATCACGCGATGCGCCCTGCGCTTAGATGCGCGCGCCGATCCAACCGGCTGGCAACGCGCTGTGAATGGGTCACCAAAAGCAACGCCGCGCCGGTATCCGCGACCAGTGACAACATCAGATCAAGCACCGCGTCACCCGTCGCCTCATCCAGATTGCCTGTGGGTTCATCCGCCAACAACAGCGCAGGACGCAGCGCCAACGCCCGGCCAATAGCCACCCGCTGTTGTTGTCCGCCAGACAGTTGTTCGGGATAGCGTGCGACCAAATCCGTCAATCCAAGACGGTTGGTCAATGTGGCGATCCAGTCGGGATCAGCGCGCCCGCCAATGCGCGCGTGAAAGGACAGGTTCTGCGCCACGGTCAGCGATGGGATCAGGTTGAACTGCTGAAACACCAGTGCCACGGGGCCGCGCCGCAACGCTGCCCTGCCGGTGTCGTCAAGCGTTGATAACGCGACTCCATCCAGCAGGATTTCACCAGACTCAAACTGATCCAAAGCGCCGATCAGATGCAGCAGGGTGCTTTTGCCACTGCCGCTTTCGCCGGTCAGGGCAAGGGTCTCACCAGCGGCCAGTTGTAGGGATATGTTGGTGAAAACCGGGGCAGGGTGCTCTGCCCCGGTATAGGATTTTGTAAGGTTGCGAATATCCAGCAACATGTCGTGGCCTTAACTGTCTGAGACTGCCGGGGCTTCCAGCTCTTCGTTTTTGACGCGAAAGAACACCGCGTAAAGCGTTGGCACAACCACTAATGTCAGCACAGTTGCAAAGCTAAGCCCACAGATAATGACCACCGCAAGAGATTTGAAAAACGGATCCCACAACAGTGGCACCACGCCCAAAACCGTAGTCGTCACACCCAGTGCCACAGGTCTGGCCCGGCTTAACCCCGCATCAATAAGTGCAGACAGACGCGCCTTGCCGTTGGCGATTTGGCTGTCGGTTTCGTCGATCAGCACGATGGCGTTTTTGATCATCATTCCGGTCAGTGACAAAATCCCCAGCAAGGCCATGAACTCCAGCGGAGTTTGCGATCCGGCAAGTCCCCAGACCACACCGATGATCGCCAGAGGGACCGTCAGGAAGATCACCACAGGTTGGCGAATGGCGTTGAACAACAGGATCACCACCACAATCATCGCGCCAAAGGCAATCGGCATAATCGACGCCAAGCCTTCGTTGGCTTCTTGACTGTTGCCGTATTCGCCTTTCCATTCAAGGGCGTAACCGGGGGGCAAATTGATGGCTTCTATCGCGGGGCGGACCTCATTGAACAGATCACCAGACAAAACACCCGGGGCATTATCTGATTGCGCCGTGATCGACAGAATACGGTCGATGCGGCGCAAATTGCCGGCCTCATACACCAGTTCAAATTCGTCTACGACCTGCGCAATTGGAACGTAGGTTCCTGCTATCTGACTAAAGACCTGAACATCACGAATGCCGCTAACATCTTGTCGTTCTTCTTTGATCGGGCGCATGATGATGCTGCGCAATTCGTCGTCTTCGCGATATTGCCCAATCTGCGTCCCTTGCAGATGTGAATAGATCGCCTTTGAAATCTCGCCCTGAGTCAGCCCCAGACGTCGGGCGTTTTCGGGATTGATGATCGGGCGCATGACCGGAACCTGTTCGCGCCAGTCATCTTTGATCGCAATGGCACCAGCCTCGGCCATGATGCCCTTTGCCTGATCGGCCAGTCCACGCAAAACTGCCGGATCAGAACCGGTAAAGCGCGCTTCGATGTTTGAGCCGCCACCGGGGCCAAGCACAAATTTCCAAACCTTCGAGTTGGCCTGAGGCATTGTATTGTCAATCTTGTCCTGAATATCGACGATCAGACCATCAATTTTGCGGTAGTCATCAACGTCGACAAGGATCTGGCCATAGGCCGGGTTGGCGTCTTCACTGTTGTAAACCAGCATGAACCGCAAATGCCCGCCGCCCACTGCCGAATTGGTGCCAGTCACGCCTTCAAGGCCACGCACATATTCCGCGATGTGCTGTATGTCTGCCTGAGTGGCAGCAATATCAGTGCCGTCGGGCCGGAAATAATCGACCACGAATTGCGCCCTTGATGAGGCCGGGAAAAATCCCGGTGGTATTTTCGAGAACCCGGCCATGGCGGTTGCGAATAAGACCACAACCACCAGAATCGTTGCCCACCGCCATTTGATCGCAAAGGTCAGAAACTCGCGATACATTTGAGTGAATTTGCTTTCGCCGCTTTTGGCAGCCTTTTTCGGCGGCTTCAGAAGCAACACGCAATAATACGGTGTTAGCCAGACTGCGACCAGCCAGGAAAACAGCAAGGCAATGGATACAGTCCAAAACAGGCTGCCTGCGTATTCGCCTGTAGAATCTGGCGAAAATCCAACCGGGGAAAACGCCAGAAGCCCGACAATTGTGCCGCCCAGCAACGGCCATTTGGTTTGTTTAACAACGGCAATCGACGCTTCGGCGGCGGATTCTCCACGATGAACGCGCACCAATGTGCCCTCGACCACAACGATGGCATTGTCCACCAGCATGCCAAGCGCAATAATCAAAGCGCCCAGCGAAATGCGCTGCATGTCCAGCCCATAAGCATACATACCAAACAAGGTTCCTGCGACCGTGACCAACAGAATGCCACCCATCAGAATACCCGAGCGGACGCCCATGAACACCACCAGCGTGACGACCACGATTACCAACGCCATCAGAACGTTATTGACGAAATCGGAAATCGACACCGTTACGGTCGAGGCCTGATCAGAGATGACCAGAACGTCGATGCCAACGGGGCGGTTTTCGGTTAGCTCGGCAATGCGGGCATTTACGGCGTTGCCCATGTTGACGACATTGCCGCCGGTCTCATTCGAGATACCGATTCCGATAGCGGGTTTACCATCATTATAAAGCAGCAACCTGGCTGGATCTACCAGCCCACGGCTGATGGTCGCAATGTCCGACAGGCGATAAGTGGCGCCAGATGTGGGGTCTGAAATGGTCAGGTTGCCGATTGCCTCAACTGAATCTACTGCCGAGGTGGGTGTGACCGACAACCGCATGACCCCCGCCACAATCGAACCGGCAGGGGTTACAAGGTTCTCTCCCTGCAACAGATCAGCGACATGATCCGTCGTCAGGTTCAGCGCGCTTAGCCGCGCGGTGCTGTATTCGACATATATCACTTCTTGCTGATCCCCGATCAGCACTGCCTTGGACACGCCATCGACAAGAACCAACTGGCGTTGCAGGTCTTTGGCATAAGCATAAAGTTCTTCGATCGAATAGCCGTCACCTACGACAGCGTAATACTGTGCATAAACATCGCCAAAATCGTCAAATATCAGTGTTTCCTGAGCACCGGGTGGCAGGCTGGACTGAATGTCGCCAATCTTGGCCCGCATCTGGGTGAATTTTTGTATCAACTCAGGGCGTGTTTTGGCCGACGGTATGGTAAATTCAATGGTGACGGTGCTGACCCCGGGCGAGGACACCGATTTGATCTCATCGACACCAGCAAGTTGCTGAAGCGCACCTTCGATCTTTTCGGTGACTTCGTCGGCGACTTCTTGGGCGGTGGCACCAGGGTAGGGGGTGATGATCTGAGCGACACGAATGATAAAATCCGGGTCTTCGAAACGCGGTAGTTTTTCATAGGCAAAATATCCTGAAATCAGGATCAGGATGGTTGCAAGCGCTGAAATAATGCGCTTTTGGATGGCAAAGCGGGCAAAATCCATTGGTTACTCTCCGACCGATTTGATCGGTCGGATCACATCACCCTCACGCAGGCGCGACACGCCGGCCGTGACGATGATCACCCCGGGCGCAAGCCCGTCGGTGATTGAAACCGTTCCACCGAACACCGGCCCCGGGGTGACAGGATTGGCCGACACAGCCCCCTTGTCGTCTACGATCCAGACAAAGGTTTTTCCCTGCGGGTCAGTCGCCAGCGCGGTTAATGGGATATCCGGTTTGTGTTCACCGCTTTGCTGGCTGGACACGCGCACCCGCCCAGCCATACCGGGCAACACCTGTGTGCCCTCGGGCACTTTGACCGAGACACGGGCGCGGTAGGTTTGTGTGCCTGGATCGGCCTGCGTGGAAAATTCGACCAGCTCTGTGGCGGTTAACTTGATGCCTGTTCCGGACAGTTCTACATCAATGTTAAGGTTGTCCGGGTCGGCCTCGGTCCATCTCAGAACGTCCGCCCCGGGGATATCAAACACCATGTCGATGGTGCTGAGTTGCTGCAACAGCACGACATTGGTTCCAGCCTGAATATTGGTAAAATTGTCAAGATGGCGCTGTGCAATGACGCCGTCAAACGGCGCGACAAGCGTGGCATAGCCTAGCTGATTGCTGGCCTGATCCACCTGTGCCTGAAGCCCGCGCAACGCGGCTTCGGCGGCGGCGATGTCTTCTTCTCGCCCGCCGGCATTGCCAATGGCCAGCTGTTCTTCGGCGGTTCTGAGGTTGGCTTGGGCTATGCGTGCAGCGGCGACATCGTTATCCAGTTCAGCCTGCGCCACGATATCCTTGTCAAACAGTGTTTTTGTGCGGGTAACTTGCGCAGATGCCTGATCAAGCTGTGCCTGCATGGCGTTTACGTTGGCCTCAAGCGCCAGAATGTCTTCGGGGCGTGCGCCCGCCCTTAGTGCCTTGATCTGTTCATTTGCCTGGTCACGCTGACTTTCAAGCTGTTCAAGGTTGTTTTCGAAATCGCGCTTGTCCAGTTCTGCGATAACGTCGCCTTTGGCAATGCGGTCAGCGGCGCGGACGGGTAATTCTATCAGTCGTCCGGATACGCGAAATGACAGTTCAGCCTCTTGCGCGGGGTATACGATAGCGGGGTATTGCACCTGCAAGGCCACCGGTTTTGCAACCACTTCGATCACTTTGGCGGGGCGAACAAGAGGTTCTGCATCCTGTGCAAAGGCAAGGGGTGAAACCAGCGCGGCCAAGGTCGTTCCCAATATGCCTGCAATAAGGTTTTTCATTCTGGTCCCTCCGGTTTTTTTGCTATAGCTACACCGTTACTAAGCGCAAACAAGCAAAAAGAACGGGAATTCGAACACGTGACCCTGCCACAGCAAATAATGTGGGGCAGCCTGTTTCTGGGTCTTTGCCTGATCATACACACCTTGGTTTTGGCTTTCTGCACCGATTGGGTTGGCAAGCTCGCCGGAAAAATCGAAAACTGGAGGTTCGGCCCCCGTATCGTTGCGCTTATGTTGATATCACTGGCAGTGATCGTTTTCGCCCATACTGCACAAGTTTGGATTTGGGCGGCTGTATACATCCATTATGGGGCTTTGGCGGACTGGAACGACGCAATCTATTTTTCTTTGGTGACTTATACGTCACTTGGATATGGTGACATTGTTTTGGGGCCGGGGCTTCGCATATTTGCGGCTTTTGCGTCTGTTACCGGGTTGTTGGGATTTGGCCTGAGCACAGCATATTTGGTGGCTCTATTCGGTCGTTTGATGACATGGCGCGCAAACCATTAAGCGGAAATTTGGCGTGGCGAATCTGAAACTATAATAACGGCGAGAAAAGCCGGGCAACGGGTGAACCGTATCGAATATAGGCAGATTGCTGATCTATGGTCTCGGTAAACTCATAGGCTTTTTCAAAATCAGCACGCATCATTTCGTCAACTTCAGCGGCGGCCCGAGTGTCAAAAAACAGGGCCATCGCCTCAAAGTTCAGCCGGAAAGACCGGTTGTCCAGATTGGTGGTGCCTACGGCTGCCAATTTGTCATCCACCAGAAATACCTTTTGGTGCATGAAGCCGTCGGAATAGCGGAAAATACGCACGCCATCGGTCGTCACCTCATCAAAATAGGAAAATGCCGCCAGCCAGGAAATCCGGTGATCTGCCATGTCCGGAATAAGAATACGTACATCAACGCCGCGCAATGCGGCGTGTCGCAAGGCGGTTGTGATGTCCAGGTCAGGGATGAAATAAGGCGAAGCAATCCAGATCCGGTGTTTGGCTTCGGCGATTGCGGAAAAGAACATCAGGCTGCCGGTCTCGGTGGGGTCAGCCGGGCCGGTGGCAACAATCAGTCCGGTCATATCCTGATCCGAATGGGGCGCCTGCCAATTGACATCCCGCATCAGGGTTTCTTTTGTCGCCCAGTGCCAGTCTTCTGCAAACAACAGTTGAAGCTGGGACACGATAGGGCCGTAAATCTGCAAATGCGTATCGCGCCAATTGCCGAATTTGCTGCTGCGTCCCATATATTCATCGCCAACGTTCAAGCCGCCGATAAACCCGGTGATCCCGTCAATGATGATTGATTTCCGGTGATTGCGGAAATTGATCTGAAACCGGAAACGCCGGCCTTTAGCGGTCTTTTTGTCAGACACTTCAATACCTGCATCCCGCAGCTTTTCGCCGTAACTTTCCGGCAGCGCATGGCTGCCCACAGCATCAGTCATCAGCCGTACATGAACACCACGTTTGGCGGCGTCAATCAGGTGGTCCTGCAGTTCAAGCCCAAGATCGTCTTCGTGGATGATATAGGACTGGATCAGGATATAGGTTTTGGCGCGGTCAATCGCCGCAAATATCGCCGCAAAGGTTGCCGGGCCATCAATCAGCAGATCGGCCCCATTGCCTTTGCACGCTGACAGGCCCGCACAATATTCAAACGGATCAAGAGCAACATCAGTTGAGCAGGACTTCGGTGCATGTTTGGCTGCAAATGCCTTGATGCCGGCAACGACCTCATCGGTCTCACGCCGCGAATTCAGATAGCCCTGATATTTGTTAT
>JAHRVZ010000365.1 GCA_019090405.1 Paracoccaceae bacterium | reverse complement strand
ACTTATTGCGTGGCCAAACAAGATAATAAGCGCCTTGCGCCTCGATTGCGCGGCCAAAGGGGGCAACCAGACGCCCGGTCGCCAGATCCTGCTCGACCAGATAGTCCGGCATCAGTGCAACACCCAACCCGTGCAAAGCCGCCTGGGTAATGGTTGAAAATTGATCATACATTGTGCCGCTGTGATCGTCACTTTGAATGCCATGATGTTCAAACCAATGTTGCCAGGCAAGTGGGCGGGACTGTATGTGCAGCAAAGACAGATCCTTCAGCGCGCTTTGGGCCAGATCAGGTGCGCAAACAGGTATGATCTGTTCGTCTTTGAGCAATAAATGATCCGTTCCAGACCAATCTTCGGTTCCATAATGTAAAGCAGCTTCAAAGGTTTCCGTGGCAAAGTTAAACGGTTCCAACCGGGTCGCCATGTTGATTGTCACATCTGGGTGCAACCGTGAGAAATCAGGCAATCGCGGCATCAGCCAGCGCATGCCAAATGTCGGCAGTATCGCCAAATTCAACGATCCCCCAAGTGGCGCCGTTTGCAGCCGCAATGACGCCTGTGCAATCTGGTTCAACGCCTGACGGACCTCTGCAGCATAGTCCCGCGCGGCGTCTGTCAACGATAGCCGTTTGCTATCTCGCAGGATCAGTTCGATCCCGATCTGGCGCTCTAAAGCCTGCAATTGTCGGCTAATCGCGCTTTGTGTCAACGACAGTTCATCAGCCACCGCCGACGCGCTGCCAAGGCGGTCCAAGGCCTCTATGGCCCGCAACGAGGCAATTGACGGAAGGAATCGGCGAGGCGCTATCATGTATGAGTAATAATCATAGAAACTTGCCAAAGTCTCGCTGTATTTCACAGCTAACCCGACCTAAGTTGCCTGCAACCAAGGAGATTGCTGATGACCAAACCAACGCTAAAAGCCAAAGACGCCCCGGACCTAAGCAGTTTTGAATGGGAAGACCCATTCCGCATGAACGATCAGCTCACCGAAGATGAACGCATGATCACCGCAAGCGCACGCGCCTATGCGCAGGAAAAGCTGCAACCGCGCGTGACCAAAGCCTATGCCAACGAAGAAACCGATCCGTCGATCTTTCGTGAGATGGGCGAAATGGGACTGTTGGGCGTCACCGTACCGGAAGAATATGGCGGGTTGGGCGCTGGGTATGTCAGCTATGGCCTTGTTGCGCGCGAGGTCGAGCGCGTCGATAGCGGTTATCGGTCGATGATGTCGGTTCAAAGTTCACTGGTGATGTATCCGATTTATGCATATGGATCGGAAGAACAGCGCAAGAAATACCTGCCAAAACTGTCCAGCGGTGAATTTATCGGCTGTTTTGGCCTGACCGAACCAGATGCGGGCAGTGATCCGGGGTCAATGAAAACCCGTGCCGAGAAAACCGCCAATGGGTACAAGATTACTGGTTCGAAAATGTGGATTTCCAACGCGCCGATCGCAGATGTATTTGTGGTCTGGGCCAAATCCGATGACCACGGCGGCAAGATCCGTGGATTTGTTCTTGAAAAAGGAATGAAGGGTCTGAGTGCCCCGAAAATTGAGAACAAGATGAGCCTGCGCGCCTCGATCACCGGCGAAATCGTTATGCAGGGTGTCGAAGTAGGCGAGGATGCTCTTTTACCTAATATTCAGGGACTTAAAGGGCCATTTGGCTGCCTGAACCGTGCGCGTTATGGTATTTCCTGGGGCGTGATGGGGGCGGCTGAGACCTGCTGGCACGCAGCACGTCAATATGGGCTGGATCGGCATCAGTTCAATCGTCCACTGGCGCAAACCCAGCTTTTCCAACGTAAACTGGCGGATATGCAAACCGAAATCGCGCTTGGCCTGCAGGCCAGCCTGCGGGTGGGTCGTCTGATGGACGATGCCAATGCAGCGCCGGAAATGATCTCGATCGTCAAACGTAATAACTGCGGCAAAGCGTTGGAAATTGCGCGCCATTCGCGCGACATGCACGGCGGCAACGGCATCAGTCTTGATTTTCAGGTCATCCGTCACATGATGAACCTTGAAACGGTTAATACCTACGAAGGCACCCATGACGTGCATGCCTTGATCCTTGGACGAGCGCAGACCGGACTACAGGCGTTTTTCTAAGGAATAACTTACAAGACAAGGATCAGGATACAAATCAGTTCACATTGCGCAAACGCGTGATGGAATATGGTTTTGCAAACTGATCCTTGTCTGGACTTCGGATAACACCCCATAGAATGGGTGGTGCAATTGATCAGGGGTCGACTGAACTTTTACCTGTCCGTTAATCGCATAATCAGTATTATGTTGTATTTGTAAACTACATTTTGGCACGTAAACACCCGTATTACCGTAAAAAACCCAAATATTGCGGATTGAAGATGATCCAGCCCTTCCTGTACATCTCTGGCAAATTCAAATTTCAGCAGCCTGACTTACCAGAATTTCTGAAACCTCAAAGGTTTTGCGAAACTCAATTCCGTCATGCGATATTGGCATTCCATAAAATCCAGACTAACCTTTCGTGATTGCCACGGTCACCAGTTGAGATTCAGCAAATGCACAGCGGATACACGAGCGGATACACGAGCGGATACACGACACGATGAGCGCATTAAGTCTTAGTCAGGCCGTGCACCATGTCACCACTACCAACCCTACATTTCAGGTCGGAACCGCCAACATCCGTGGCACTCAGTACCCGGTATTTGAAAATATCCCGTCACACATTCGCGCTTTGATGCAAGCCAGCGGAAAAATTCAGGGCAATGGTGAGGCCGAGTACATCCTGTATCAAGACGAACGTTGGACTTATGACGAATTTTGCCATGAAACCAATAAGATAGCGCATGTCCTTCGGGTAAAACTCGGCGTGCGTCAGAGTGACCCCGTAGCTGTCGCCATGCGCAACTATCCGGAAATGTTAATTCTGACCGCTGCGATTGCTTCCATTGGCGCTGTGAGCGTGTTTGTGAACGCATGGTGGACCACACAAGAACTTGAGTATGCGCTAAAAGACTGCGGCGCCAAAACAATATTTGCGGATGAAAAACGAGTTGAGAGATTGCGCCCGATTGAAAAAACCACGGGTTTTCAGTTGGTTGGCGTGCGTGATGGCGAATCAATGACTGATCTTCGCTATTCTGCATTGCGCGATGAGATGTCCAACGAAAGCTGGCCAACGGTCGAAATCCATACAGATGATGATTTTGCGGTGATGTATTCTTCGGGTACAACGGGCCAACCCAAAGGCGTGGTACAAACCCATCGAGGCGCCTTGAGTGCGGTATTTAGCTGGCTGATGCAGGCGGTCATGGCACCCTTGCTGGACCCGCCGCAACCGGATGCGCCGCCTGCCCCACGTCCAATTGCCCTTGTCGTGACTCCATTGTTTCATGTCACTGCTTTGCACTCGCAGTTTCTACTTGGCATGCCTGCAGGCGCCAAGATTGTGTTGCTGCCGAAATGGGATGTGGAAAACGCTGTCAACGTCATCCGCGACAATGACATCACACGGTTTGTGGGGGTTCCGACGCAATCGGCTGATTTAATGGCAAAAGCGGTGGAAATGAACGAACCTTTGCCAACATTGGAATTTATTGGTGCTGGTGGTGCGAAACGACCGGCGTCCCAGGTCACGCAATTGGCCGAGCGGTTTCCTCACGCTCAAATTGCTACGGGTTGGGGAATGACCGAAACCAATGCCATGGGCTTTGGCATGTCTGGCCCGGAATACGAAGCGCGCCCAGGAGCCGTTGGAAGGCTTT
>JAHRVZ010000364.1 GCA_019090405.1 Paracoccaceae bacterium | reverse complement strand
TAGTTGAATTAAACCATTTTACGGTGCCAGTAGCCATTTCCGTAGTCCTTATAGATATCTCTGTCCGCAGTATACGACAGCGCGGCGTTGTCGGTCTCGATCGAATGACTGAACGCCGTGTTGGGGAACCAGTGGTCGAAAAAGAATAACGTTTGCACGGGCCAACTAAGGGATTTCTCAATAATTTTCAAGTGAAATTTCAGAGGGCCAGAATTTGGGCGAACAGTGCCGGTTGGCTTTGTACCGGGCTTTTTCGGGCAAAAACGGGTCTTGTTTAAAGATTGCGGGGCCGTTGACTCCGAATACCCTTGCACGTGCTGGCTCAGGACAATAAAAGGCGCGGAAATTACACGCCGCGTAGCCCTCTGCGCGCCTTAATCCTATGGGGAATATTTGATGCAGATCACCGAAACGCTGAACGAAGGTCTGAAACGCGGCTACTCGATTAAAGTCTCAGCCGAAGAGCTGGACAGTAAAGTTAACGAAAAGCTAGTCGAAGCGCAGCCCGAAGTCGAAATGAAGGGCTTTCGCAAAGGCAAAGTTCCGATGGCGCTGCTGAAAAAGCAATTCGGTCCCCGTATTCTGGGCGAAGCCATGCAGGAAACCATTGATGGTGCGATGGCCAAACACTTTGAAGACAGCGGTGAACGTCCGGCGATGCAGCCCGACATGAAAATGACCGATGACGACTGGAAAGAAGGCGACGACATCAATGTCGATATGTCCTACGAGGCACTGCCCGACATTCCCGAAGTCGATCTGAAATCCATTAAGCTGGAAAAACTGGTTGTCAAAGCCGACGACGAAGCCGTTGAAGAAGCGCTTGCCAATCTTGCCGAAACTGCACAGGATTTTGAACCTCGCAAGAAGGGGTCCAAAGCCAAGGACGGCGATCAGGTAACGTTTGATTTCCTGGGCAAAGTCGATGACGTCGCTTTTGAAGGCGGATCTGCTGAGGACTATCCTTTGGTTCTGGGGTCAAACAGCTTTATTCCGGGTTTTGAGGATCAGTTGGTTGGCGTCAAAGCCGGTGAAGAAAAAGCCGTGACAGTGACCTTCCCCGAGGATTATCAGGCGGAAAACCTGGCCGGCAAAGACGCTGTGTTTGACTGTAACGTCAAAGAGGTCAAGCAACCTGTCGCAGCCAAGCTGGACGATGAGCTGGCCAAGAAATTCGGAGCTGACGATCTGGCAGCGCTGAAAGGGCAGATTGGTGAACGCCTTGATGCTGAATATGTCGGTGCCGCGCGCGCAGTCATGAAACGCGGCCTGTTGGACGCGCTGGATGATGTCGTGACGTTTGATCTGCCCCCATCTTTGGTTGAGGCCGAAGCGGGTCAGATTGCCCATTCGCTGTGGCATGATGAAAACCCTGATGTTCAGGGTCACGATCACCCGGAAATCGAAACCACCGACGAGCACACCAAACTGGCAACCCGCCGGGTGCGTCTGGGGCTGTTGCTGGCCGAGTTGGGACAAAAGGCCGAGGTCGAAGTGACTGACGCCGAAATGACACAGGCGATGATGAATCAGGCGCGTCAGTATCCCGGTCAGGAAAAGCAGTTCTTTGAGTTCGTGCAGCAAAACCAGCAAATGCAGCAGCAAATGCGGGCACCTTTGTTTGAGGACAAAGTTGTCGACTATGTTTTTGAGCTGGCCGAAATCACCGACAAAGAGATCAACAAAGACGATCTGCAAAAAGCAGTTGAGGCGTTGGAAGAAGACTAAGAATTATTTCTTCAATTTGTTGAAAAGGGGCGGGCCAGATGGTTCGCCCCTTTTTCGTTTCTGCAAACCGATTTGCATCATCGGGCACAAGTATCAGAATTGTTTCGTTATTTTTCTGGCCTGTGTTAGGTCTTGCCTCGTGACGTTCTTTTTGGAGTGATGATAATGATAAAAAAATTGTTGGCAGAATGTGTCGGTACCTTCTGGCTGGTGCTGGGCGGGTGTGGCAGTGCGGTTCTTGCCGCTGGGGTTGCAGATGTAGGGATTGGTTGGCTGGGCGTTGCATTTGCCTTTGGTCTGACCGTTATGACCATGGCCTTTGCGGTCGGTCACATTTCTGGCGGGCACTTCAACCCGGCTGTGACACTGGGCCTGGCAATGGCAGGCCGGTTTGAAAGCAAAGACCTGGTTCCCTATTGGCTGGCGCAGGTTTTCGGGTCCGTTCTTGCAGCGGCGGTTTTGTATATTATTCTGTCCGGTGGGCCTGATTTCACCGGAGTTGGTAGCTTTGCATCAAACGGATATGGCGAAGCCTCGCCCGGTGGGTTCTCGATGATCTCGGCCTTGGTGATCGAAATCATCCTGACTGCGTTTTTCATAATAGTCATATTGGGGGCAACAAGCGCCGCCGCATCTCCGGGATTCGCTCCAATCGCTATTGGCCTATGCCTGACGTTGATCCATCTGATCTCGATCCCAGTGACCAATACATCGGTAAACCCGGCACGTTCGACCGGGGTTGCTTTGTTTGCTGATGGGCCGGCACTGGGCCAGTTATGGCTATTCTGGGTTGCGCCATTGGTTGGTGCTGCACTGGGTGCAATAATTTGGAAAGCGTTGTCCAGCGACGACTAATATCCCATGATATGCTAATTGGAACCGGCCGGAACTAGGCCGGTTTCTACTAACATCCCCCGACGTTTGGCTTCGTGCCAATATCCGCGTGAGTACCACTTTACTGCGGTGTCATAACTGCCGTCAGATAACAGCCAAGCACCACGCAGGTATTTGACGGAATAGGTCAGGTTGGTTTCTGCGTCCAACAAATCGTTAGGCTGGCCGCTAAATCCCATAGACCGCGCTGTTGCAGGCAGAATTTGCATCAACCCATAATAAGGCCCATTGCGCGCCTTTGGGTTATGGGTGCTTTCACGGATAACCAAACGATGCACCAATGGGCGAGGCACCTCGTATAGATCGGCGTATTTGTTGATGAGGACACGCAGTTCTGGGGTCTCATTGGGGTATAGCGGCGGCTCATCCGCAGCAGGGTCGCTATGGGCGCAGCCAGCAACCGAGAGGCTTAGAAAAATCAGGAAATGTCTTCGGTTTAGTTGGGGCATAGGTAATTTTCTTGTCTAATTCGGGGGCAATCTAAAGGGCGCGGCAAGCCGGGCCAAGCAGGTCTTTTGTAAATGCGCGATGTGTTGCCGACCTGTTGCGGGTGTGGATCTGACTTGTACAAGAGGCGAGACTGGAACAAGTTATCGCTAACCGCAATCCCAAGACAGGAGCAGACCCCATGTCTCATACCAGTTTCACCGCTAATGGTTTTGCTGAATTTCGCGCAAATGATCGCGCCGGGCCGATCCAGATGCTAAATCTTGTACAGTTGCACGACAGGGCAAACTACGATGATGGGCGGGATGCAACCGGGGCTGACGCCTATGCCAACTATGGTCGGCTAAGCGGCCCGGTTCTGGCCCGCGTTGGCGGCAGCATTGTTTGGCGAGGCGCGATGGAGCAAATGCTGATCGGGCCACAGGAAAAAATGTGAGATCTGTGTTTCATTGCGCAATATCCAAGCCCGGAAGCCTTTGCATCAATGATCAAAGATCCGGACTATCGCAAAGCCGTTGTGCACCGTCAGGCTGGGGTTTGCGATTCACGCCTGATACGCATGGCCCCTTTGCCGGTTGGGGACGGGTTTGGCACGTGACAGGTTTCACAACAACAGACCATTGAATGCAGGAGAACTATATGAGCAACGCTTTATTTGATTTGTCAGGCAAAGTTGCCCTGGTCACTGGTGGCAATGGCGGTATTGGGCTGGGCATGGCCAAAGCTATGGCCCAGTCCGGGGCCGATGTGGCGATCTGGGGCACCAACCCGGACAAGAATGCGGCAGCCACAGAAACGCTGGTGGCCCTTGGGGCCAAGGCCGCCAGCTTTATCTGCGACGTATCGGACCGCGCACAGGTCAATGCGTCAATGGCGGATACGCTGGCGCGATTTGGTCGTGTGGATGGGTGTTTTGCCAATGCCGGAGTGACGTCTTCGGGCAATATCCGATCATTTCTGGACATTACACCTGAGGAATGGCGTCGGGTGATGTCGGTCAATCTGGACGGGACGTTTTATACCTATCAGGCTGCGCTGACGCATATGGTCGAACGGGCCGGGCAGGGCGATAAGGGCGGTCGACTGGTTGCCGTGTCGTCCTTGGCGTCGATCTCGGGGGCGGCGTTGAACGAACATTATGCGGCGACCAAAGGCGGGTTGAACGCGATGACGTTTGCTTTGGCGACAGAATATGCGCGCTTTGGTATTACTGCGAATGCCATTCTGCCGGGGTGGATTGAAACCGACATGACCACCGACGCCATCGCCCGCGAGAAATTTGCCGATACGGTTGGCAAACGGATACCTGCGCGGCGCTGGGGGGCTCCGGATGATTTTGGCGGGCTTGCCGTCTATCTTATGAGCGATGCGTCCAGTTATCACACCGGACAGTTGTTGCAGGTGGATGGCGGCTATTGGCGATATTAGGCTGTCGTTCGCAAAAGGCGTTGGTCAATAAAGGCTTGGCCTTGTCATCGGGATGACAAACACGGTTTGTTAGATCCAGTAAGTCAAAGCCAGCGGCAACACCAGAATAGAGGCAAGTGTGGACATCAGAATAAAGCCCGCAACATCCGGGGCGTATTCAGGGACGTATTGATCTATGAACAAATAGGTCGCGACAGATGACGGCATCAGACAACAAAGAACAAATGCGCCTTTCTCGACCCCGGTAAAGCCAAAGATTCGGACCAAAACACTGGCTATCAGGGTTGCCATTATCAGGTGCAATATCGTCAACAGCAACGCGCGTCCGAGCGAGCCGATTTTCAAGGTTGCCAACGTATGGCCCAGTGTCAAAAGCATTAAGGGAATTGTCAGTCCACCAAGAATATCGAATGATTTTTCAATCGGTTGCGGCAAGGATGTCTTTGTCGCCATAAGGGTCAGGGCGATCAGCACAGCATAGATTATCGGAGATACCAGAAGTTTTCTTAGCGAAAATTCTCGGGCAGGAATCCAGGTTCCAATGGTAAAGACACTGGTCAGTACAACCACGACAAACCCCATGGCATAGGCCATCCCGATGTTGCCTAATGCCAGCATCGTAACCGGCAGGCCGATATTGCCAACATTGTTGTGCATAAGCGGCGTTAAAAATGCACGCACCGGCAAGCGCAACGCTTTCAATGCGACGAAACCAAAAGCACCAAAGGCTGCAATGGCCAGGGCACTGGCAGCCATGATATTCAGGAATATATCGACATCCACCTTGTTAATGGACATATGCGAGATGATCAGAGTTGGATAACCGACTTTGGATACGATGCCGCTGATTACCTTGTTATCAAAAGGTGTCTTGATGACCGCGAGCAAATAGCCAATGCCCGCACAGATCAGCACAGGAAGGATAACATTAAAGACATTCAGAAAAACGTGTTCGATAGCTGCCTCACTTTGCGTCACGATCCATCCCGAAATGGGGAACAGGAATTCCTCAAAAAACCGTCATTTGCATGATGCAACTGTATTGCACGCGTATCAAGCACCCTGTGCGAGTGTCAGATTACTGTCACGAGATTTGAGGGTTTTTCTGCCGTGAGGGCCAGATTAGTAGCCAAATCAGCAAACTTATCTGGTCAGGATAAGGGCATTGTTGCCAATACTGATGTGGCTCCAGCGTTGCAGATAGGCCATGCCCAAAAGAGATTGCTCTTGATCGCCCTGATTGACCCAGGCGGTGACGTTTTTGTCGACCACATCCCCCAAAGCTATGGATTTCAGATCAACCGGTGCTGTGCGCACTTCGCCATTGGCGGTCATGGCGCGGCCATAATAGTTCAGATTGTTGGGGTCCAAGCCAATTCGGGCGGCATCTGATTGCGTCAATACAACGTCAGTGGCTCCGGTATCTATCAGAAATTCAACAGGCTGGTCGTTGACGTTCAAAGTCAGGTAATAATGCCCGTCCGGTGCCCTAGGAACAGAGATTTGACCCTGCGCGTTCAGCGCAGATTGTCTAGGGCGAACGGTCTGGCTGATGTCGTCCCATAGGCCAAAAGCCGCGATGACACCCAGAAAGATAAGCCCCCAGGCCAAGGCCATCTGAGCCGTTTTGCCCAATGAGTGACGGTTGTGTACGATGAACCAGAACACCAGAACACTGACCAGAATGCCAAGATATATCAGTCGGGCATAGTCAAATTCACCCAAATTCATGATGCAAATCCAAAGTCCCGTAGCCCGTCCAGAATAAACTGAACCGAAAGCGCGGCCAGCAACATACCCAGCAATCGCGTGACCACGTTAATGCCGGTTTTGCCTAACAGACGCTCGATCACTCCGGCGGATAGAAAAAGCGTCAGTACAACGGCCATAACCGCCAGCATGACCCCAATCACAAGGGCCAGCGCGCCAATTTCGGGGTTTTGTCCGGCCAACAGGATGATTGATGCGATAGACCCCGGCCCGGCGATCAGCGGGATGGCCAATGGAAACACCGATGGGTCAGGGGTGTCATCGGTGGTTGTGTCTTCGCGGCGTTTGCTGCGCCGCTCAAACAACATGTCAAGTGCGGTCAGAAACAACAAAGCGCCACCAGCAACGCGAAAGGCGGGCATGGAAATGCCGACAAATCCCAGAACCGTTTCACCAAAAGCCGCAAACAGCGCCAGTAAAAACGCCGCCGTCAGGCAAGACCGAAATGCAATCGCGCGCCGTTGCGCCGATGACATGCCTTGTGTCAAAGCCACAAACATCGGCGTCAAACCAAACGGGTCGATGATCACCAGAAGGGTTACAAAAGACGTGATGATAACGGCTTGGTCGATCATGATGCCTCGGCGACTTCTAGCTTTTCAAGGGCGCTCATCCATAGGGATTCGGCGCGGTCCAGACCGTTCATCACCTCGGCGTATTTACGTTGCCAGACTTCGGCCTCGCCCTTTTTGTCGTCTTCATAAATTGCCGGATCGGCCAGTTTGCTGGCCAGTTTGTCGCGCATTTGGTTCAGCTTAGTAACCCGGGCCTCGCCTTTGCGCACGTCGCTGCGCAACCCTTGAATAGCCTCACGCGAGGCGCGTTTTGCTTTAGGTGGCGTAGGTTTTGCAGCAGATTTCGAAACCGGTTTTTCACGCGCCAAAAGCAACGTGCGATAGCTTTCCAGATCACCGTCATAGGGTTTGACCATGCCGTTACTAACCAGCCAAAGGCGATCTGCCACAAGACCAAGAAGATGCATGTCGTGGGTAACCAGGATCACCGCGCCGGAATAATTGGTCAGCGCCTCGACCAGTGCTTCGCGGCTTTCGATGTCCAAATGGTTGGTTGGTTCGTCCAGAATCAGCATATGGGGCGCGTCGATGGTGGCAATCAGCAGCGACAGCCGTGCCTTTTGTCCACCCGACAGGCGGCCAACAACGGTTTCGGCCTGTGCCGGGCCAAGGCCGAAACCTGCCAGACGTGACCGCAGCCGGGCAGGGGTTTCGATTGGGCGCAGACGACGCAAATGTTCGATCGGGGTTTCATCGACAAACAGTTCATCAACCTGATGTTGGGCAAAATAGCCAATACGCAATTTGCTTGATTTGGTCATGTTGCCAGCCATCAGTGGCAAACGGTCCGACAACAGCTTGGCCAGCGTTGATTTACCCTGACCATTCTTGCCCAATAGCGCGATGCGGTCATCCTGATCTATGCGCAGATCAAGGTTTCGTAGAATCGCAGTATCGCCATATCCGGTTACACCGCCTTCCATGTTGATAATGGGCGGTGACATTTCTTCGGGCTCGGGAAAGTTAAACGCGCGCAGGGCGGCCTCTTGTGGTGAAGATATCGGCTGCATTTTGGACAGGGCTTTGAGGCGTGATTGCGCCTGTTTTGCCTTGCTGGCCTGATAACGAAACCGATCAACATATGTTTGCATATGCGCACGCCGGTGTTCCTGTTTCTTGGCCATAGCCGAGGCCTGCGCCAGTTTTTCGGCACGCTGGATGGCAAACTGGTCATACGGGCCCTGATAAAAAGTCAGTTTGCGATCCTCAAGGTGCAGGATCGACCCAACAGCACGGTTCAGCAGACCGCGGTCGTGGCTGATGATGATGATGGTATGGGGATATTTGGCCAGATAGTTTTCCAGCCACAGCGCGCCCTCAAGGTCCAGATAGTTGGTCGGTTCATCCAGCAGCAGCAGATCAGGCTGTGAAAACAGCACGGCCGCCAGCGCCACACGCATGCGCCACCCCCCCGAGAAATCCGAGCAGGGTCTTTGCTGGTCGTCGTCATCAAACCCCAACCCCTTGAGTATAGATGCGGCGCGGGCCTCGGCGGACCAGGCGTCAATATCGCTTAGACGGGTCTGGATGTCGGCAATGCGGGTTGGGTCGGTGGCGGTTTCGGCCTCTTCCAACAGCGCACTGCGTTCGGTGTCTGCCGCCAGCACCGTATTGATCAGCGACACATGGGTGGCTGATGCCTCTTGTGCAACACCGCCAATGCGGGCGCGTTTGGGCAACGAAATCGCGCCGCTTTCCAGCGACAGTTCGCCCCGGATAAGGCGGAACAATGTCGTCTTGCCGGTGCCGTTGCGCCCGACCAGACCAACTTTGTGGCCTTCGGGAATGACCGCGCCTGCGCCCTCAAACAGGGGGCGGCCTTCGATCGCGTATGTAATATCATCTATTCTAAGCATACGCGCGGTTTGGCGCAGCGACGCGGGACTGTCAATCAACCCTTTTCAACCTACGCGCCCCGTGCTAGGCGGCGCGCGATAATCATCAATTGCGGGCGTTGCCCGCGCCCGATTTGAAACACGTCCCTTAAGGAGATAGCCAATGGCACTGGAACGCACTTTTTCGATCATCAAACCTGATGCAACCCGTCGCAACCTGACCGGCAAAATCAACGCCAAATTCGAAGAGGCCGGCCTGCGCATCGTCGCACAAAAGCGTATTCAGATGACAATGGCACAAGCCGGCGAATTTTATTCCGTGCACGCCGAGCGTCCGTTTTACGGCGAACTGTGCGAATTCATGGTTTCCGAGCCAGTTGTTGTTCAGGTTCTGGAAGGCGAAAACGCCATCATGCTGAACCGTGAAATCATGGGTGCTACCAACCCGGCAGACGCCGCTGCGGGCACCATCCGTGCCGAATTTGCCGAAAGCGTTGGCGAGAACTCGGTTCATGGGTCTGATGCACCTGAAACCGCAGCTATTGAAATCGCGTATTTCTTTTCAGGTCTTGAACTGGTCGGTTAATCACCGATTCAAGCAGAATTTTTAGGGGTCGCTTCTTTGCTGAGGCGGCCCCTTTTGCTGTTTAGCTGTTGCCTGAAGGGCGTTCAATCACGCCAATTGCGTTCAACGCGGCCTCAAATTCAGATCGTCCCTGATCAAACGATTGCGCCTTGATCGCATCAAAGCGCACCCGCAGAGCCTTTTTCTCATTGCCCTTGCAATCGTTCCATGGGCGACCCTGCAACCCCATAACCAGCACGTAATAGCCGATGAAATGCGGCTTCATCCCGGTTTGAAGCAGCCGACCATAGGCCGTATCAGCCCCCAATTCCCGCAGTTCTTGTGCCGAAAATATTCCGGCGCGCGTGCAACTTGCCTCATAGGCGGGGCCGAGGTTGCGAATAGAGGAAACGGGATCAGT